>CAMOEO010000029.1 GCA_946612175.1 uncultured Verrucomicrobiota bacterium | reverse complement strand
GACAGACCGTTCGCGGCAAGAGCGTCGAAATCGGCCGCGACGCGGGCGGCGTCCCACCGCCGCCACATCATCATCCCGGCGTGCGACGCCCAGTAGTTGCATCCGACTGCAAAGGCGGGGTCGCCGTCCCGGAACGCGAAAGGGAGCTTCGACATGGTCTCGTTCATGGCCTCCATCCTACCAGAACGCCTTGGCGGGAGCAAGCCCGGGCGCGGAATCACGGAGGCCGGAGGCGCCTGACGCAAGGGCGAATTTGGGCTTGACATGATTGTTCATATTGTATATGATCCGGGGCCAACGAACGGCGGAAATCCATATGACCACACCCAAGACCATTCCCTTTTCCGTTTCGCGGAACGACGCGCGGACGCTGCTCGCACAGGTGGCGGACGGCTTCCGGGATGCGATCGTGTCCGGATACTACGTCCCCGGCGACGTCCTTCCGTCGTCCCGGGAACTATCGAAACGACTCGGCGTGAGCATGATCGTCGCCGCACCGGCCCTCAAGCGCCTCGCCGACGAGGGCTTCGTCGTCTCCCGCCCGCGTCTGGGCACCGTCGTGCGCGACCGCGACGCGAAGCGGTGGCGCGGGCACGTGGTGACGGTTCACCCCCAGGGCGACGTCGGATACTTTTCGACGATGTTCGCGGAAGAGATGCGCTTCGCCCTCAACCGCGCGGGCTACCTTCTCACCCGTACGACCGTCGCGCGCGCAGCGGCCGCAGGCTCGTTCGACTTCTCCCTGCTCGACGCGGCGCTCGCCCGATCCGTGGATCTGGCGGTCGTGTTCGACGATGTCCCGGCCGTGTTCCGCCATCTCTCCGCGAGGGGGATTCCGTACGTCGTGGTCGCACACCGCACCGGAGCGCCCTCCGGGGCGACCGGATTCACGCGGTTCGACTACGAGGCCGCAGCGCCGGACTTCGCCACCGCGTGCCGCGCCGCCGGCGTCCGATCCGCCATCGTCCTGCGCTGGCACCGCCTGATGTGCGACGCCGCACCCGCGCTCCGCGCCGCCGGCATCGCCGTGAAGACGGTTTCGGTGGCTCCCGACCCCGCCCGCGAGAAGTTCGCCGGAGTCGAGGAGGCCGGCTACCGCGGCTTCCGGCGGCTGGCCGGGTCGGGGAGGCTCTCCCCGGACGTCGCCTTGTTCGTCTCCGACGACTATCTCGCTCGCGGCGCCCTTCTGGCGATGGCGGAGAGCGGGCTGCGGCCGCCGGAGGACTTCCGGCTCGCCATCTGGTCGAACGCCGGCATCGCCCCCTATTTTCCCCGCGAGATTTCCCGCATGGAGGCCGACCCCGCCGCCGCCGGCGCGGAGACCGCCGCCGCCACACTCGCCTTCCTCGAATCAGGCCGCTATCCCGAAGGAACCGTCATCCGCCCGCGCTGGATCGCAGGCGAGACGATGGCGGCCACGCCCCTTCCGTCCCATCCATCCACACCCACAGGAGACAAGCCATGAAACAGATGCACCGCATCCTCGCGGCCGCCCTCGCTTCGGCGGCGCTCTCGACCGCACTGCCCGCAGCGGCGGCCGATTATTCCCAATGGATCTATTCCGACAACGGGAGCGCCAATCGCACCCCCGCCTCGGGCGTCAGCGCGACGTGGTCCGATCTTTTCCACTGGGAGTGGTTCGCCGCCACCGTCCAGCGGAAGATCAACCACTTCCCAGGAACCGTCCTCATCATCCAGTAGCTCGTACGTGCCATCCCGCAAACAGAACGGAGAACTCACCATGAAAACACCCGTCATTCTTCTGGCCTTCTCGCTCTCCCTCGCCGCCTTCGCGGCACCGACCGTCTCGAACGTCACGATGACGCAGGCCATTCACCAGACCGTCCGCGTGGACTACACGCTCGACGAGGCGGCCGTGGTCACGCTCGACGTCCTTACCAACGCGACGGGCAGCGCCTGGGCCAGCATCGGCCCGGAGAACGTCGCCGTCTTGTGGGGCGACGTGAACGTCCTCGTGCAGCCCGGCTCGCACACGATCTTCTGGGCGCCGGAGAAGTCCTGGATCGAGGCGCACCCGAAGAGCTACGACGTGCGGGCGCAGGTGAAGGCATGGGCCGTGACCGCGCCGCCGGACTACATGGTGGTCGACCTGCGCCCCTCCGCCGAACTCGCCGGCGCGCCGCGCATCCGCTACTTCGAGACCGCCGGGCAGGTCCCGGACGGCGTGACCGACCGCAAGTACAAGACCGACTACGTCCTGATGCGCAAGATTCCCGCCAAGGGCATGACCTACCGCATGGGCTCGCCGAGCGGCGAGGTCGGAAAGAGCAGGAGCGAGAACACCGACTGGGACGGCGTCGAGACGCTGCGCCACGTCACGCTCACGAACGACTTCTACCTCGGGGTGTACGAACTCACGCGCAAGCAGGCCGTCACCTACACCGGCTACGGCAATCCCAGCGCCGTCTCCGGCTACGAGGCGTATCCGGTCGGCGGCGACAACAACAACGGCGGAATCTCCTGCGGGAGGCTGCGCGGCACGACCTACCTCTGGCCGGAGGACGGCCGCAACGTGGGAGGGGCGCTTTCCGAGCTCCGCAACCGGACGGGCGTCGACTTCGACCTCCCGACCGAGGCGCAGTGGGAGTTCGCCTGCCGGGCGGGGACTTCCTCGGCGCTCTACACCGGCGAGGAGCTGGCCGGCGAGACCACCAGCGCGAACCTCGACGCCATCGCCTGGTACAAAGGCAACTCCGGGAACCATTCGCACGAGGTCGGCCTTCTCCAGCCGAACGGCTTCGGCCTCTACGACATGCTCGGCAACGTCGGCGAGTTCTGCGTGGACCGGATCAAGCACAATGCCCTCGTTTCGGGTGCCGTGACCGAACCGGTCGGAATTGACAGCGGGGACAACCATGCCATCCGCGGCGGAAGCTACCCGAAGGCGGCCAACCATTCCCGCGCGGCGCACCGGCAGGACTACGTTTCGCTTTCGAGCGAATTCGGCGAGTGCGGCTTCCGCCTCTGGGCGCCGGCCATCGCGAAGTAAGGCTCGTCTTGCTGTTGTCCGCTTGCCGCAAGGTCCTCCAAGGACGGCAAGCGGATGACAGCAACGGAAATCGGCGGCAGGAATGGCGGCCGACAGCAGGGAACGCAAACCATGAGAAAAGCGACAATCATCGCCGCGTTGGCGGCTTTCGCGGCGGCGATGGCGCCCGCGGCAACCGAGGTGGCGTCGAACGGCGGCTTCGAGAACGGAACACTCGTCACCTCCCCGTGGAGCGGGCTCTCCAACAGCGGATTCTCGGTCGTGCGGGGTAACGCCCGCAGCGGCAGCTGCTGCCTCCGCTACCAGGCCTCGTCCGCCCCGTCCGAATACAAGATGCCCCACCAGTCGGTGACGGCCTCGGCCGGGCAGACATACCGGGCTTCGGTCTGGGTCAAGACAGAAAACCTCACCGGCGGCGAGGCCGTGGTCGGCGTCGAGTGGAACGACGCCGACGGCAACTGGATCAGCGGCTGCTACCTCAATTCCGGCGCTGGCATTTCGGGAACCAGGGACTGGACGCGCCTCTCCATCGAATCTGTGCGACTCCCCGCCAACGCCGCGAAGGTGTACATCCTCGTGTATGTCAGGCAGGGGAGCCTCGGCACCGCCTACTTCGACGACGCGAGCCTCGTGCGGCTCGACGCCGATCCCGTGCCGGGCCTCTACTCCAGCGCCTACCGCAACCGCGCGGCGGATGGCGACGTGACCTTCGCCGCCGATCTCAACCTCGCGGTCGCGGGCTATTCCGCAAGCGGCGTGACGGCCGAATTCGTGGTTCCGCTTGCGGCCGGCGGCACGGCGACACGGTCGCCCGACACGCTCACGGACACATCCGCGAAGCTGACAATCCCTGCATCGCAGCTGGCGACGGGCACCGTGACGTTCCGGCTGAAGCGCAACGGCTCGACCATGGCCACCGAGACGCTGGACTTCACGAAGCTCGCCGCGGAGCCGGCGACGGGCGTCCGCATCGACCGCAAGCGCCATTTGATTGTCAACGGGCAGCCCTTCTTCCCCGTCGGCATGTACTGGATGAACATCAACACGTCCGACCTTCCGGCCTATGCGGCGAAGGGCTTCAACTTCCTCATGCCCTACGGACGCGCCACCGCCGCGCAGTTCGACGCCTGCCAGTCGAACAATCTAAAACTCATCTACACGCTGCAGAACTTCTACCCCTTCCACAAAAGCCCATCGGACGGCATCGTCGATGACGCGACGGCCGAGGCGAAGGTGCGGGAGCACGTCGCGCAGTTCAAGGACCATCCGGCGCTTCTGGGCTGGTACACCAACGACGAAACCGGTCCGGAGCACGTCGATGCCCTGGCGGAGCGATACCAGCTGCTGAAGTCGCTCGACCCCGACCACCCCACGTGGATGGTCGTCTCGCAATACGACAGAATGCCGGCCTACATGCCGACGTTTGACATCTGCGGCACCGATCCCTATCCGTCGGGAGCCAACAACTACGCGAAGGTCTATGATTGGCCGGCGCGCCAGGTGGCCGACACCTTCGGCATCCGCCCGCTGATCGAGGCGGTTTTCGTAGGCAACAACGGCTCGTTCCAGCCGACGGCCTCCGACATCCGCGGCATGACGTGGCTCGCCCTCTGCGCGGGCGCCGAAGGCGTCTGCTACTACTCCTACCAGGACATCCGGAGCGGGGCCAACGGCGTCTCCTTCGCCGATCGCTTCGCGGCGGTGGGCCAGGTCGCCGGCGAACTGCGCGAGCACGAGGGCGTCTTCCTTTCCGACGAGGATCCGGTAGCCGCCAGCGTCGAGGGGTCGTCCGCCATCGTCTGCCGGACATGGCGAAAGGATGGACACACCTACCTTGCCGTCGCCAACAAGACGTGGGACGCAGCTTCGGGCACGGTGCGCCTCGGCGCGACCTTCGACGCCTCGGAGACGCTGCTGGGCGAAGACCAGACGCTCTCCGGCAACGCCGTGGCGGTGTCGCTTCCGGCGCGCGGGATGTCCTTCCTCGCTCTCCATGACCCAACGGCGGGCGACTGGATGCCCGAGGTGACCGACGTCCGCATGGAACAGGGTGGAAACGGCACGGTACGGGTCGACTACACCCTGAAGCATGCGGCGGCGGCCGTGACGCTCGACATCCTCACCAATGCGTCGGGCAGCGCCTGGGCCAGCATCGGCGCGGACAACATCTCCCGCACGTGGGGCGACGTGAACGTCCTCGTGCAGCCCGGCTCGCACACGATCTTCTGGGCGCCGGAGAAGTCCTGGATCGAGGCGCACCCGAAGAGCTACGACGTGCGGGCGCAGGTGAAGGCATGGGCCGTGACCGCGCCGCCGGACTACATGGTGGTCGACCTGCGCCCCTCCGCCGAACTCGCCGGCGCGCCGCGCATCCGCTACTTCGAGACCGCCGGGCAGGTCCCGGACGGCGTGACCGACCGCAAGTACAAGACCGACTACGTCCTGATGCGCAAGATTCCCGCCAAGGGCATGACCTACCGCATGGGCTCGCCGAGCGGCGAGGTCGGAAAGAGCAGGAGCGAGAACACCGACTGGGACGGCGTCGAGACGCTGCGCCACGTCACGCTCACGAACGACTTCTACCTCGGGGTGTACGAACTCACGCGCAAGCAGGCCGTCACCTACACCGGCTACGGCAATCCCAGCGCCGTCTCCGGCTACGAGGCGTATCCGGTCGGCGGCGACAACAACAACGGCGGAATCTCCTGCGGGAGGCTGCGCGGCACGACCTACCTCTGGCCGGAGGACGGCCGCAACGTGGGAGGGGCGCTTTCCGAGCTCCGCAACCGGACGGGCGTCGACTTCGACCTCCCGACCGAGGCGCAGTGGGAGTTCGCCTGCCGGGCGGGGACTTCCTCGGCGCTCTACACCGGCGAGGAGCTGGCCGGCGAGACCACCAGCGCGAACCTCGACGCCATCGCCTGGTACAAAGGCAACTCCGGGAACCATTCGCACGAGGTCGGCCTTCTCCAGCCGAACGGCTTCGGCCTCTACGACATGCTCGGCAACGTCGGCGAGTTCTGCGTGGACCGGATCAAGCACAATGCCCTCGTTTCGGGTGCCGTGACCGAACCGGTCGGAATTGACAGCGGGGACAACCATGCCATCCGCGGCGGAAGCTACCCGAAGGCGGCCAACCATTCCCGCGCGGCGCACCGGCAGGACTACGTTTCGCTTTCGAGCGAATTCGGCGAGTGCGGCTTCCGCCTCTGGGCGCCGGCCATCGCGAAATAGGGATGAGCACGGCGCTACCATGCCTCCTGTTCCTGCTTGCGACGGCTGTCGCGACGGCAAGCGAACAACGGCAAGAACGCGCCGTTCTCCTCCGGAACCCCGGCTTCGAGGAGCGCGGGATGGGGGAATCGGCCGTCGGATGGCAGATTGCGTCACCCTACGCGGTGCGCGAAGGCGCCGGTCGCAACGGCGGCGCGGCGCTTGTGTACGAGGCCGAGACGCCGCCGCCCTACTTCGTGCCGAACCAGGGCTTCTCCGTGAAGCCGGGACGAAGCTACAAGGCGTCGGCATGGTGCAAGGCGGAGAATCTCCGCGGCGCCCAAGCGAAAATCTGCCTCGAATGGTACGACGCCAAGGGCGGCTACATTGATGGCTCCTACCTCGTCGAGGGAATGCGCGGCCCCTCGGAGTACTGGCGCAAGGTCGAGGTCGTCGCGTCGCGACTCCCGAAGGAGGCGGTGTTCCTGCGCGTCGCCGCCTACGTCGAAAAGGGCGCCATAGGCCGCGTGTTCTTCGACGACGTGGAAGTGGTGGAGATTCCGACGCATGCCGTGGAGGGTCTGTATTCCGACGCCTACCGCAACCGCGCCGCCAGCGGGCCGGTGACGTTCTTCGCCGACCTCAATCTCGACGCGGCCGACCTCCGCCCGGAGGACGTCCGCGCCGAATTCTCGCTGCCGTTCGCGGACGGTCGCCGCACGGTGCCCGCCGACATCCTGGAGAACGACTGGACGAGCGTGACGGTCGATGCCGCCGCGCTGGAGAGCGGCCTTGCTGTTGTACGCCTGCTGTCGCGAGACATCGGCGGAGAACCGCAAATGGACGAAAGCAAGAGCCTCGTATTCACGAAGCTCGACGCCGAGCCAACGAAGGGCGTGTGGATCGACCGGAACGGGCGGACGATCATCGACGGCAAGCCCTTCTTCCCGCTGGGGATGTACTGGGGCGGAATCAGCAGGGAGGACCTCGACCTCTACGCGAAAGGGCCGTTCAACTGTCTCATGCCCTACGACCCTCTCCTCACACGGGAGCAACTCGACCTCTGCGCCGAGCGCGGCCTCCGCGCGAACTGCAACCTCAAGGACTGGTATTCCTTCACGAGATGGGCGAAGGAGGGCAACAAGACGCGCGCCGAGGCGGATGCACAAGCGGAGAAGTTCATTCTGGAACTCAGGGACCATCCGGCGCTTCTTGCCTGGTATCACAACGACGAGATCGGTCTGCAGCACAACGACGAGATGACAGCGCGCTACCAACAGATACAGGCGCTCGACCCGAACCACCCGGCCTGGTCGATGCTCTACCAGTTCACCCAGACGCGCGATTTCCTGCCGTCGTTCGACATCACCGGAACCGACCCGTACCCGAACGGCGTGACGGAAGCCATCCGGTGGAGCGGGCCGTCGCGCATGACTTCGCGGCAGCGCCGAGACACCTTTGGCAGGCGTCCGGTCTGGCAGGCCGTCGAATGCTGTTGCGGCGCCAACTCCGGGCGCATGGGCTGGGAACCCCGCGATGACGGAACCCGCCGCCCCGGCGTCGACGAAATGCGCTCCTTCGCATGGCAGGCCCTTGCGGCCGGCGCGAACGGACTCTTCTTCTACTCGCTTTTCGACCTGAAGGACGAATGCAGGCGCGTCGGGGCATCCTTCGACGTGGCGTTCGCCGACGTTTGCAAGGTGGCGGAGGAGATCAAGCGCTTCGAAGACGTCCTGCTTGCGACGGAGAGCGTCCCCGTCGAGACCGATTCGCCGTGGATCGGCGTCCGCACCTGGAAACGCAATGGCGACGTGTATGTTGCCATCGTCAACAAGCGCCACGAACGAACAGCGGGGCGAGTTTCGGTCGAGGCACCCGCCGGGGCGGTCGAAGCGCTGATCGGCGAAACGCCCGGGCGTGCGCCCGACGGCGCGTTCGAGGTCGATCTGCCGCCGTGCGGGGTGACATTCGCGCGGCTGGGGCCGGCCCCGGGGGGCGGCGCAGACATAACGGACGTGGAGATTTCCGACGGCGACGTCTCCGCCACGATCTCGACGATGGGCGCCGAGCTTCGCTCCCTGCGCGCGGGCGGCTTCGAATACCTGTGGCAGAAGGAGGCCGGACGTCCGTCAGGCATCGCACCGGTCCTCTTTCCGATTTGCGGAAGTCTCTTCCAGGGGCGCTACACCTTCCAGGGAAGAGAATACGCCATGCCGAACCATGGTTTCGCCCGAAAGAAGATCTTCCGAGCCGAACGCTCGGCCGACGGCGCCGCCGCCAGGTTCATGCTGAAGAGCGATGACGCCACTCGTGCGATGTATCCGTTCGAATTCTCCCTCTCCATTGCGTTCCGGCTGGAGGGCAGGACGCTCTATGTCGAGGCCACGGTGCGCAACAACGGCCTCACGGACATGCCGTTCGCCTACGGAGCCCATCCGGGGTTCAACGTGCCGCTGGGAGGAAATGGACAATTTGAGGACTGGTTCCTCGAATTCGAGCCGGGAAGCCATCCGCAAGCCTTCGAATTCGGGGAAGGGGGTCTGCTCAACGGGCGCAAGCACGATGTCCCGCTCGAATCCGGCCGTCGCCTGCCGCTTCGCCATGAACGGTTCAACACCACGGGTCTCTTCCTCGCCGACGCCGGAAACCGGGTCTCGTTGCGTTCCCCGACTTCGCCACGGTCCGTCACCATGACCTTTCCCGACATGACGAATGTCGGATTCTGGCACGAGCCCGGCGAAAACGCCCGGTTCCTCTGCGTGGAACCTTGGAGCGGGCTGCCCTCCACTGTCGGCGTGCCCGACGATCTCGCCGTCCGCCCGAACATGACGCGCCTCGCCCCCGGTGCCGAAACGACGCTGTGCCACTCGATTTCGTTCGACTGAAGGAACCAACATGCACTGGATCGACTGGATGCTCTTCGCCATACCCGTGGCCGTCGTGGTTGCCGCCGCTGCCAGGGCGCAGCGCTACGTCCACGGCGTCGCCGATTTCCTCTCCGCAGGACGCATCGCGCGGCGCTACCTGCTCTGCGTCGCGGACGGAGAGGCCGGGGTGGGGCTCATCACCCTTGTGGGAACTTTCGAGGCCTACTACAACAGCGGCTTCGCCTACGGCTTCTGGGGGTCCGTCCTCGCCCCGCTCGGCATGGTTCTGGGGCTCGTCGGCTTCTGCAACTACCGTTTCCGCGAGACGCGCGCCATGACGCTCGGCCAGTTCTTTGAGATGCGCTACAGCCGTTCCTTCCGCACCACGGCCTCGCTCGTCCAGGCGACATACGGCGTTCTCAACTACGCGATCTTCCCCGCGGTGAGCGCGCGCTTCCTGATGTACTTCATGCGGCTGCCCGTGTCGTTCCCTCTCTTCGGGCTCCGGATTCCCACCTTCGCGGCACTGATGCTCGCAGGGCTTTCGCTGGCATGCTTCATCGCCTGCGCCGGCGGGCAGATCACGATCATGGCGACGGATTGCATCCAGGGGATCCTCAGCTATCCGATCTATCTGGCGATCGTGGTCTGGCTGCTGTGGAGGTTCTCGTGGTCGACCGAACTGCTGCCGGCCCTTTCCGCCCGTCCCGAGGGGGCGAGTTTCCTCAACCCCTTCGACACGGCGGGGCTGCGCGACTTCAACCTCTTCTACGTCCTCTCCGGCGTTCTGGGGATGTTCCTCCGGCGCCTCTCCTGGGGCAGCCGGAGCTATGACAGCGCCGCCCGCGACGCGCACGAGGCGAAGATGGGCTCCGTCCTAGGAAATTGGCGCGTCGGCTTCAGCGGGATGATGTTCGTCCTCATCGCCGTCTCCGCCTACGCATTCCACAACCATCCGAAGTTCTCGGAAGCGTCCCACGAGGTCCGCAGGAACCTCGCCGCCAGGGCTTATGCGGACGTGGCGCTCGCCGCGCCGCTCGGCACGATTCCAGACGGCGAGGCGGACGCCGTCGCGGGGGCGTTCGCGGCCGCCGAGCCGCGCACGGCCTTCACGACGCGCGAGGAATACCTCGCGCTGGGAACCCGCGAGGCGCAGGAGGCCCGCTTCAAGGCCGAGACGGCCGACCCGTTCCTGCGGGCCGCATCCGGGGCGCTCGGGGGAGAGAGGAGCGAGGCGGAAATCAGGGACATGCCTGCCGCGGAGAAGGCCGGCTGGAAGGCCGGGCGCGCCCGCAACCAGACCTTCGCCACCATCTACAGGCAACAGCGCGTGCCCTCCACGCTCCGCGCCATCCTTCCCGTCGGGCTTGTGGGCCTCTTCTGCGCCCTCGCGCTCTTTCTGATGCTCACCACAGACACCACCTACCTGCACGGCTGGGCGAGCGTCATCGTCCAGGACTGCATTCTGCCGCTGAAGAGACGCCCGTGGACGCCCCGGCAGCAGATCAACCGGCTTCGTCTGGCGATTTGCTGCGTGGCGCTCTCCGCCTTCCTCTTCAGCTATTTCTTCGGGCAGGTTGATTTCGTCTTCATGTTCTTCTCCATCACGGGGGCGCTCTGGATGGCGTCCGGTCCGGTGATCACGCTCGGGCTCTATTGGAAGCGAGGCACGACGGCCGCCGCGTTCGTCTCAATGATCCTTGGTGCCGCCTCCGCCGTCTCCGCGATCGTTGCGCAGAAACTCTGGGTGCCGTCGCTCTACCCATGGATCGTCTCGCACGGCTGGGGGCCGGCGGTCGATTCGCTTCTGCGCGCGCTGTCCGCGCCGCTGGAGCCCTGGGTGCACTGGGAACTGACGGCCGACAAGTTCCCGATCAACTCCGTCGAGGTCGGCGTCCTCAACCAGCTTTTTACGCTGCTGCTCTACGTTGTCGTTTCGCTTGCGACCTGCCGCCGGCCCTTCGACATGGAGCGGATGCTGCATCGGGGCAGATACGCCGTGGAAGGCATCGGAAGGGGGACGGCGAGAGCGGACGGCGGTAGGCGGGAGGGGCTGCTTGCCCGTCTTGTGGGGATCGACGCCAACTACACGCGGGGAGACCGGGCGCTCGCGTGGTCGGTGTTCGCCTACTCCTTCGGCTGGTGCTTCTGCCTCTGCTTCGTCGCCAACGTGCTGTGGCACGTGCTGGGTGCGAGGGGAATCCTGCCGGAGCAGCCCGACTCCTGGTGGGGCGTGTATTTCTTCCTCGTCAACTTCTGCGTCGCGTGCCTGATCGGCGTCGTCTCGACATTCTGGTTCGGCATCTGCGGGACGCGCGATCTCCTCCGTCTCTTCCGCGATCTCGAAGCGCGGGAGCTCGCCGGTGGCGGCCCCGACGCGCTCGACGACGGTCGCGTGGAGGGGCCCGTGTCCCTCTCCGACGCTGCCGAAACCGCCCGCGTCGACGGCGAACGGGAAACGGCAAAATGAAGCTTGATTTCCGCATCGACTGGGGCTACCAGTATCTCTACTCTCGCCGTCACTACCATCCCGAATTCCTCTGGGACGGCCATCTGGAGTGCGCGGGCGGAGACATCGAGAGGACCTTCCTGCTGGACTACCCGGTGCTGTGGTACGGTCCGGGACACAGCGCGAGGGAGACGGCGCTCCCGGCGCCGCGCTGGGAAAGCCGCACACGGCGCGGGCTCGCCGGCATCCGGGTCGAGGCGGAGGTCTCGGAGGAGGCCGTGTTCACGCTCGTCACGCGCTCCGGCTCGTTCGCGTTCGCGGCGCGGGACATCCTCGCCAAGGGGCGTATCGAGTTTCCCGTCGGCCCGAAGTATCTCGGCTGCCACGTCGTCGTGACGCGCACCGGACACTACTGGTTCCGGCCGCCCGCGAGGCCGGGGGAGATCGTCGTCGAGGCCGATGCCCTGACGGCATCCGCGCCCGTCCGCGAATGGGCGCGGACGCGGGCCGCCTGGATCGCTCCGGGCGAAGCGGCGGAGTTCGAGGCGGACCTTCCCGAACCGCGCGGGGACGTGTGCGAGACGGTCCTCCACGTCGTCGCCATGGCCGCACCCGCATACACCCCGGGCGCGGAGCGCCAGGTCCATGACGACTTCCCGATCGTCGTCTTCTGCGACGGGCGGACCGTCGCGAAGACGGTCCGCCATTTCCGCGAGCACGACGGCGTCATGCAGATGCTCGAGGACGTCTGGCTGCGGTTCCCGGCCGTCTCGGGGCGGTGCCGGTTCGCCGTGAAGAACGGCCACGCCCGGTTCTTCCTGCTGGTCGCGCGACTGACCCTACGGCAGTCCGGACGGCGTCATCTGGAACTGTCGCTGCCGCCCTGGGCGCTCGTCGGCGAACCGCTCGTCGGAAAAGTGTTCGCCGCCCGTGCCGGAAAAACGACCGTCCGCTGGGAGGGAAAGATCCGCAAACTCGACTTGCGCCCCGGCTGGAACGAATTTGGTTTTTCCCTCGACGCGCCCGGAATCGACGTCTCTGTCTCGACCGACTCAACGACCGGCGTCGTTCCGGCGGTTTACGCGCTCGGCGACGAGACGCCGGAGGTCATGGTCGGCTTCGACATGACCACCGTGCCGCATGACGACAGCGGAGCCATGGACTGGCTGCTCGACTACGTCGCACGGACGCGACTCGGCAACCTCGTCGTCTTCCGCAACTTCCGCCGCGCGCCGCGGGACGCGCACCGCGAAATGGACGTCCCTGACGAACTGCTGGAGCGCTGGGGGCGGTTCTGCCGTGAACATCGGATCCATGTCGAGGCCGCAAATGGCTACCGGAGCGGCGCCCTTCTGCGCGGCGCCGGGGAGTGGATGCACGGCGCCGGCCCCCACGAATGGTCCGGTCCGGTCTATGCCGCCGACCCAGCGCCGGACAAATGCGCGGAGGACATGAAGGCGGCCTGCGAGCGTTTTCTCCGGCACCTCGGAAAGGGCATCGAACGCGTCCGGGCGACCTGCCCGCGCGTGGCGGTCGGAGACGCCTCCGGCGGCCAGCGCTACGCCTACCTTGCGGGAGCGGATTTCATCCGCACGGAAATCCTGGTGGCACACACCCAGCACCTGTGCGCCCAGGCGCGCCCGGCCGCCGAGACGCTGGGGAGCGGAGCATGGGGCGTCCACATCGCCATCCAGCACGCCTTCCAGCCCTATTTCGAGAACCACCTCGGCCTCTATTACCTCGCGCTCCTGCAGCCGTGGATGATGGGCGCGTCGATGATCTACGAGGAGGACAGTCTCTTCCTGCTCTTCAAGGAGGAACGCCAGGCGTGGGACGACCGGCTGACCAAGGGGAAGCGCGACATGACGCGCGCCTTCCTGCGCTTCGCCAAGACGCATCCGCGCAAAGGCGAGCCCACGCGCCGGATCGCCTTCGTCGAGGGGCGCTACGCCGCGCCGTTCAACGGCTTCATCTGCGGCGCCGAACAGGGCCCCGACTACGCCGTTTGGGGGGCGTTCGGCAGGAACGACCCGCTCTGGGGCCACCGGCAGCCCGAAAAGTGCCGCCAGCTTCTGGACGTCCTTATGCCCGGCGCGAGCACCCAGCCTCTGCGCCAGGACTTCGCCAAGCGCCGCTTCTTCTTCTCCGGTACCCCCTACGGCGACTTCGACGAAGTGCCGGTCGAGGCGTCCACGGACTACCTCCGGCGCTATTCGCTCCTGCTGCACCTCGGCTGGAACACCATGATCCGGGAGGACTACGACAAGCTCTCGGCGTTCGTCGAAAACGGGGGGACGCTCCTCGTCGGACTTCCGCAGTTCAGCCGTCACGTTCGGCGCGACTTCCTGGCGGACATGGAGAACCTCGACCTGTGGAACGGGGGAGACCTCTCGGACCTCTGCGGCATCCGGGTGAAGGGGCCCGGTCAGCGTTACTCCGGTCGGTGGAATGCCGCAGAACTCGAGGGCTTCGTTGCTCCCGAACTTTCCGGCATTCCCTCGAAATCGCCCGATGAAGACGGACCCTGCCGTCTGGCGGCGCTGGAACTCGCCGGCGCCGAACCGGTGGTCCGGGACGCCGCGACGGGCGAAACGCTCGTCTGCCGATTCCGCAAGGGCAAGGGTACCGTCTACACGGTGACCGCCTACGCCTACCCGGGGCACGAGGCGCTGCGCGAGGCCATGGCCGCGCTCGTCGCGCGGCTCGCGTCGCGGCACCTGCCGGATTCGCGCGTGGAGGATCCGTCGCGCGAGGTGTTCTGGAACGAGTGGATCGAGGACGGCGGCGTCCGCCGGCTGATGCTTCTCAACACCGATTGGACGAGCGCCGGAAACCGCAAGACCGTTCGCATCGACGCCGGGGGCGTCGTGTTCGAGACCGTCGTGGTCGAGCGCGAGGCGAAGATCCTGACGATCCTTCCGGGCATGGTGCTGGAACCGGACTCGAGCGACCTCCACCTTGAGGTCGCGGTGGACGGCAGTGTCCGCTGCCATGGCACGGGCAGGCACCGGGTCGTTGTCCACCGGCCCGGCGGCGCGGACTCGTCGCTGCCTTTCGACGCCGAGGCTTTCGCGTCCTCCGTAGGGATCCTCGCGCCTCCTCCTCCGTAGAGGGAGGGCTCTGCCGTTTCCCGCGTTCTTCATGGAGTCGGCCGTTGCTTAGCGTGTTCTCAGGGGCGCAGGCAGCCGAGCGGGCAGACGACGATGCCGTCCGGCCGTCGGTAGGCGAAAGGCGTCGCGGTCAGCACCATCATGAAGGAAGGAGCTCCGGTCTTGACCGGATCGACGATGCCGGCCAGTTTCCGGAGGTTCGCGGCTGCTTCCGGTTTTGGCGGCGTTTCACTTCCGAATTTGGCGGCGTTTTACTTCCGGTTTTGGCGACATCCGACTCCCCGTTTTTGAGGAGGTTTCGTCTGGATTTCCGGATCGCCCGTCCGCCGGCGCGGGCCCCTCAGTCGCGCGCAAGTTCGTAGCAGAGCGTCGCGGAGGCGGGGTCGTAGTCCGTGCGGGCGACGAAGG
>CAMOEO010000028.1 GCA_946612175.1 uncultured Verrucomicrobiota bacterium | reverse complement strand
AGAAGCCGGGCGTAAAGCTTCTGGTCTTCGCCCTCCTTCTTTCCGCCGGTCTCGCCGTCGGCGGCGGCCTCTACGCGCTTGGGGCGGCGGCGTTCGGCTCTCGCGCAGAGAGCGCGGAGGTTGTATCTCACGCAGAGACCGCAGAGTGCGCGGAGTCTGTTTTTCACGCAGAGAACGCAGAGAGCGCGGAGTCTGTTTTTCACGCAGAGAACGCAGAGAGCGCAGAGCCGACCTCTTCAACCTCTTCACCCCCTTTACCCTCTTCAACCCTTTCAACCTCTTCAACCCCTTCAACCTCTTCAACCCTTTCAACTCCGGAGTCATCCGAAATGAACGCCAAACCCCTCCTCGTCGCCACATCCCTCGCCCTCGCCGCGACCTCCGCCTCCGCGGCGACGGACCACTGGACCTACACGCCGCCGGCGACCGGGACGCGCGGCACGATCTCGTGGACGGACTCCTCCGGGTTCGAGAACGTCGTCAACGGCATCATCCTCTCGGACGGCCAGATCCGCATCTACCCCAACTGCAACCGGAGCAGCACCACCCTCCGGAACGCCGACTTCTCGATCCCCGTCCGCGACCTGGGCGGCAACGAACTGGCCTATTCCCCGGACTTCCTCGCCGGCAAGGACAACACGGGCGCGGCGGTCCTCGGCTACATCACGGGGCTCACCAACATCGTCGTGAACGCGAACGCGACATCGCTCGGCAACTACTGCTTCAAGGGATGCACGGGGCTCGTCCGCATCCGGCTACCGGACGGCCTCGCGTCCATCAGAATGGACGCGTTCAACGGCGACACGGCGCTCGTCGAGATCGAGAATGCGTTCCCGGATTCGCTCGAGTCCATCGGAAACAGCGCCTTCTATGGCTGCAAGGCGCTGACGGGGCCCCTTGTGGCGAACGGCCTCAGGACGATCGGTTCCCGCGCCTTCCACACCTGTTCCGCGCTTCTCGGCGTGGATCTTTCGGCCTCGACGGTCGAGACGTTCCCGGAATACGTGTTCTACAACGCTTCGAAACTCGGATCGATCGCGTTTCCGGACACGACTGCCGCCATCGGCAACGGCTGTTTAGAGGGCTGCTCGTCGCTGACGAACGTGACGCCGCTTCTTCCGCCCCGGCTGGAGACGCTCGGCACGGACAACTCCCCCGCCTGGCGGGACGATCCCATCCAGGGCCACGTCGTGTCCCCTCCCACGCTCGAGCGCATCGGAACGCGCGCCTTCCGCACGGCGAAGATCGAGACGTTCACGGCGGCGAAAAAGGGACTCAAGACCATCGGCCAGTATGCGTTCTTCCAGGCCCCGAACCTCACGAACGTCGTTCTCTCGGCCACGATGGAGGGCATCTCGGCCAACTGGCTGGACAGCTCGGGGACGGCCGGCGTGCCGCAGCACGTCTGGTTCCGCAACCTGCCCGCGTCGCTCCCGTCGAATCTGTGGGCCGGCACGAAGAGCCTGAACATCACGATCCACCTGCCGTGGAGCCAGGAGAAGGCGTGGCGCGAATGGGTCGCCACGGGTCCCTCCGGGCACACGTTCACGTTCGACGGCGCGACGAAGACGCTCCCCGAAAACCTGAACGACGTCGGCACCTGGCAGTCGGGCGTCACGCAGAACGTCACGTGGTGGAAGGACGTCGACGCGCCGACGCTCGTCCTGATCAAGTAGGCTGAGCCGGGTTCGCCGGAATCGTGGCGGTTCGGGCGGTCATTTGTCGCGAGGATTTTACGTCCTCATGACATTTCCATGACAACTTCCGCGGGGCGCTGTGCTAGGTTGGTCGGCGTCGGGGCGCGACAGCCCCGCGCCAAACGCCACCCCCCAACCGAAAGGCACAACCATGAACCCCGTCCTTCGTCATTGCCGCGCAGCGGCGTCGTCCTTCGTCCTTGCGGCGGCGGCGCTCGCCGCCGCCGCCGACCCCGCCGTCTCGGTCGTCGTCGCGCCCGAGCGCAAGGTCCTCGCGAGCGACAAGCCCGAGACCGCCGTCGTCAAGGTCGGCCTCACCGGCGCCGCGCTGCCCGCCGGCGAGCGGCCCGCCGTCAACCTCGCGCTCGTCCTCGACCGCTCCGGCTCGATGCAGGGCGACCGCATCGTCCGGGCGCGCGAGGCAGCCATCGCCGCCGTGCAGCGCCTCGACGAGCGCGACTACGTCTCCGTCGTCGTGTTCGACGACCGCATCGACGTGCTCGCCGGCGCGCAGACCGCGTCCGAGGCGAACAAGGCCGCGATCGTCGAGAAGCTCCGCACGGTCGAGGCGCGCGGCGCGACGGCGATCTTCGGCGGCGTCTCCGCCGGCGCGTCCGAGATCCGCAAGAACCTCGCGCGCAAGCTCGTGAACCGCATCGTCCTGCTCTCGGACGGCGCGGCGAACGTCGGCCCCTCCTCGCCCGAGGAGCTCGGCCTGCTCGGCGCGTCGCTCGTCAAGGAGGGCGTCTCCGTCTCCACGCTCGGCGTCGGCCTCGGCTACAACGAGAACCTCATGGCCGCGCTCGCCACGCGCAGCGACGGCAACACCTACTTCATCGAAAACGGCGACGACATCCCGCGCATCTTCGACGCCGAGCTCGGCGACGCGTTCCAGGTCGCCGCGCGCGACGTGAAGCTCTCCATCCGCTTCCGCGACGCGTTCCCCGTCGAGCTCATCGGCCGCGACGGCCGCATCGAGGACGGCGTCGTCACGGTCGACTTCAACCAGATCTACTCCCGCCAGGAGAAATACGTCCTCGTCCGCACCGAGTTCCCCGTCGGCAAGGATGGCGAGACGCGCGAGTTCGCCGCGGCCGAGGTCTCGTGGATCCTTCCCGGTTCGGACGCCTCCGGCTCCGCCGCGGCGACCGGCTCGGTCGCCTTCAGCGCCGACGCGAAGAAGGTCGCCGCGAGCGCCGACGCGAAGGTGCTCGTCCAGAGCGTCAAGACCCAGAACGCCATCCGCACGCAGCGCGCGCTCGAGCTCAACAAGGTCGGTCGCTACGAAGAAGCCGGCGCGCTCCTGCGGATGAACAACGATGCCGGGGTGCAGGTCCTCCGGGACTACGACGCCTCGTTCGTGGGCGACAGGAGTGCCGCCGAAGAGCTCAACGAGGAGAACGATTGGAACGTCTCCAACGTCTCCGCGCTCGGCGGCCTCCTCGACGCCCGCAAGGGTAAGATGCTCAAGACCCGCTCGTCCCAGATCGAGACGCAGCAGAGCACGGTGCAAGAGGGGCTGTAGGCGCGCTCCGCTTCAACCTCTTCAACCCCTTCAACCTTTTCAACCTCTTCAACCCCTTCAACCTTTTCAACCCCTTCAACCTTTTCAACCCCTTCAACCTTTTCAACCCCTTCAACCTTTTCAACCCCTTCAACCTTTTCAACCATGAAACCCATCCCCTTCCTTTCCCTCCTCGCCTCGGCGGCGCTTGCCACGGCAAGCGCCGCCGCGACCGATCCCGCGCCCGTCGACGCCGAGGTCGTCTTCGTCCTCGATACCACCGGCTCGATGTCCGGTCTCATCGAGGGCGCCAAGCAGAAGATCTGGTCCATCGCCGGCGGCATCATGGAGCGCACCGGCGGCGAGGTGCGGATCGGGCTCGTCCCCTACCGCGACCGCGGCGACGACTACGTCACGCGCCTCTATCCGCTCACGAACAACCTCGACCAGGTCTACGCGGATCTCCAGGGCTTCCGCGCCGGCGGCGGCGGCGATACGCCCGAATCGGTCAACCAGGCGCTCCACGAGGCCGTCTCCGAGATCCGGTGGAGCGATTCGCCGCGCGTCCTCAAGACGATCTTCCTCGTAGGCGACTGCCCGCCGCACATGGACTATCCGGACGACGTCAAGTATCCGGAGAGCTGCGCGCTCGCGACCAACAGGAACATCGTCGTGAGCACGGTGCAGTGCGGCGGCTATGGCGAGACGACGCCGATCTGGAAGGAGATCGCGGAGCGGACGGGAGGCGGCTTCACGCAGATCGGACAGAGCGGGAGCATGAAGATGGTCGAGACGCCGTTCGACGCGGAGATCCAGAAGCTCAACGCCGAGCTCGGCGGAACCGTGCTGCCCTACGGACGCAAGGAGGTCCAGTCATCCCTGCGGAGGCTGGTCGAGGTGAACGCGGACTCCTCCGCGTTCGTCGCGGGAGCGCGCAACGCCGTGAAGGCCCGCGCGATGGGGGGAAGCTCTCTCGCCGCCCCGGTCGGCGGGCAGGACCTCACGGCCGAGCCGGAGCTTCTGGGGAAGCTGGTCGCGCAGGACCTCCCGGAGGAGATGCAGGGCCTTTCGCCGGAGGAGCGGCAGGCCAAGCTCGACGAGGCCGTCGCGCGCCGCAAGGCGCTCAACGCGCAGCTGCTTGAGCTGAACCGCAAGCGGAGCGACTTCCTGCGCAAGGCCGCCGAGAGCGCAGCGGCCGAGGAGGACGCCTCCTTCGACGGCGAGGTCCTCCGGTCGATCGACATCCAGCTGCAGAGCCTGCGCTCGACCGCCCCTTGATTCCCGCCATCTCAACCATCCCAACCAGCAAGACCCTCCAAACCATGAAATCCATTCCCCCTCTTTCCCTCTTCGCCGCGGCGGCGCTTGCCGCGGCAAGCGCCGCCGCGGCCGATCCCGCGCCCGCGCTCACGCCCGCCCCGATCGTCTCGCTCGCGCTCTTCAAGAACGGCACCGCCGTCGTGACGCGCCGCGTCGTCCCGCCCGCGGACGGCGCCCCGCTGCTGCTCGACGGCCGCCTCGCTCCCGCGCACGGCACGTTCTGGACCGACTCCGCCGCGCCGCTTTCGGTCAAGGCGTCCGTGCGCCGCGTCGCGCTGCCGCCCGAATCCATCCCCGAACGCGCCTCCCGCGCGGAGACCTACGCCGGGCGCGAGGCGACGGTCTGGGCGCGCGTTCCCGAGGGCGTCGCGGACGCCCTCCGCGCGCTGGCGGCGGGCGAGGCCGCCGCGACGCTCGCCCTCTCCGCCCCCGTCGGCGACGAGCCCGCCGCCACGGTCGCGCTGCGCGGCGCCGTCCTGCCGCCGAAGAAGGCGGAGAAGCCCGAAGCGCGCACCGAATCGTTCGCGTGGTACGGCTGGTCGCGCTACGAGTCCGTCTCGCGCACGACGCCCGCCGGGCGCGACGGCGACTTCGCCCTGCGCCTTGCGAACGGCTCCGTCGTGCGCCTCCCCGAGGCCGCCATCGCCGCCGTCTCCGCCGAGGGCGGCGACTCGGCGGAGATCCCCGTGCTGGAGATCGCCGGCGCGACCGCGCCCTTCGAGATGCAGTATCTCGCGCGCGGCGCGACGTGGGCGCCCTCCTACCGCCTCGCGCTCGGCAAGGACGGCAAGGCGCGCCTCGAGATGTCCGCCGAGATCCGCAACGAGATGGAGGACCTCGACGGCGCGGAACTCTTCCTCGTCTCGGGGTTCCCGAACGTCGAGGCCGCCGAGATTCCCGGACTGCTCGCCTCCGGCAACTCCGTCGCGCGCTTCCTCGACTCGCTCGCGCGCCCGCAACAGCAGTACGGCCGTGGCGGCGGCCACAGCGCCTACATGTCGCAGATGGCCTGGACGATGAACTCCGTCGACTTCGCCGATCTGGGCGGCGGCGCGTCCGATGCCCTCCCGCAGATCCCGGGCGAGGGAAATTCGGCCGACATCCACTACCGCGCGGCGGGCCGCGTCACGCTCGCCGCCGGCACGACGCTCCGTCTCCCGCTCGGGGCCGGCGAGGCGCCGGCGGCCCGCATCGTCGACTGGGCGCCGAGCTTCCAGTACGACAACTGGGGCAACCGCCAGGACGACGACGGGAACCGGCGCGTCCCGTGGGACGCCGTGCGCTTCCGCAATCCGCTCGACGCCCCGCTTACGACCGGGCCGATGCTGGCCATGGCGGACGGTCGGCCGCTCGGGCAGGCCACCGTCCGATGGACCAATCCGGGCCAGGAGGCGTTCCTGCGGATCACGAAGGCCCTCACGGTCCCCGGTTCCTTCGAGGAAAGCATCCTCGGACGCCGCGAGGACTATCCGCGCGTCGACCTGCTCGGCCATGCCTGGCGACGGATCGAAGTCGAAGCGAAGCTCACGATGCGGAACCACCGTCCCGACCCCGCGAAGCTCTGCATCCATCCGACGATCGAAGGCGAGTTCAAGGAGTCCGCGACTCCGCCCGATTCCATCCGCACGCTCGGCGAGCCCGGCTCTCGCTTCGGCGTGAACCCGAAGCAGGAACTCGTCTGGAACGTGGAGCTCCAGCCTGGCGAAAGCAAGGTCCTGACCTACCGCTACACGACCTTGGTCTGGTTCTAGAACACATCGGGCCTCCCCGCGGGCGGCTCCCCGCCGTCCGCGGGGGGGCAATCGATCAATTTCATCTTGACCTTTTGAGGCATGTTGAATAGACTTTTCGCCATCAACTGACCTTGCAAGGAACAAAGATGATCTACTTGACAACAGCCGAAATGCTGACGTCGATCGGGGAGGGACTCCGGGCGACGCGTCTCGCGGAAAATCTGTCGCAGACGACGGCGGCGGCGCGGAGCGGCATTTCGCTCAAGGCGGTGCGGAACCTGGAAGGCGGCAAGAACGCCTCGACGGCGGCGCTCGTCGCGCTATGCAAGACGCTGCGCCGCGTCGATTGGATCGCGAACTTCGCGCCGCCCGAGCTCCCGGATTCGCTCTTCGACCGGCCGCCCGGCGCGCCGCCGCGCCGCCGCGCGTCGCCCGAGGGAGGCAGGAGGACGCGCCGTGGCTAGCTTCGTCCACGTGTCGCGCGTGTACGTGTCGCTTTGGGGGCGGCGCGTCGGGATGATCGTCCCGGCGCCGCGCTCCCGCGTCTTCGCCTTCCGCTACGATCCGGCGTTCGTCGCGTCTGGCATCGAGATCTCCCCGCTCATGATGCCACTGCGCCGCGAACCCTACGCCTTTCCGGACCTTCCGCGCGGCGCCTTTTCGTATCTGCCGCCCGTCTTCGCGGACTCGCTCCCCGACTCGTTCGGCACGCGGCTCGTGGACCTCTGGCTCTCCGAACGCGGCCTCTCCCGCAACGAGATCTCGCCGCTCGACCGCCTCGCCTACGTCGGCCGCCGCGGAATGGGCGCGCTCTGCTACGAGCCAGATCGCGGGCCCCGCGCGACGCCGTCCGCGCTCGAGATGCGGGCGCTGGTCGAATCCGCCCGCCGCGCCGCGAACGGAGAACTCTCGTCCCTGCCCGGCGACGACGCGCTGCGCGCCATCCTCCGCCTCGGCTCCTCCGCGGGCGGCGCGCAGGCGAAGGCCGTCGTCGGCTGGAACCGCGCCGACGGGCGCTTCGTCTTCGGCGACGGCCCGCTGCCCGAAGGATTCGAGCCCTGGATCGTGAAGTTCACGCCGAAGGAGTATCCGTGGCGCGGCGAGGCCGAGCTGGCGATGAACCGCGCCGCCGCGGCCGCGGGCATCGCGACGTCCGAGTCACGCCTCGTCGAGGCCGGGGGGCTGCGCCACTTCATGACGCGCCGCTTCGACCGCGACGGCGCCCGGCGCCACCACCTGCTCACCTTCGCCGCCCTCGCCCACATCCCCCCGGGCATGGCCAGCGATTACTCGCAGCACTTCCTCGCCGCGGAGGAACTCGGCATCCCGTGGGAGGACCGGGAGGAGCTGTTCCGCCGGATGGCCTTCAATGTCGTCGCCGACGAGTGCGACGACCACGTCAAGAACATCTCCTTCATCCTGCGGGAAGGGGATTCGTGGCGCCTCGCCCCCGCCTACGACCTCACCGGCTCGCGTTTCCCGTCCGCCGACCCGTGGAGCGCCCACGGCGGCTTCCACCCGACCTCCGTGAACGGGAAGCATTCCGGCATCACCGACGCGGACCTGCTCGCCGTCGCCGACCGCTTCGGCATCGGCACCGCGCGCGACGTCCTCGCCCGCGTGAAGGACGCCGTCCGCGTCACGCTTCCCCCGTCCCCCTGACCCCGCCACGCCCCGTGAAGCGCTACCTCCGCATCTACCTGCTCGCCATCGTCCTGCCGACGCTCGCCGTCGCGTGGGGCGGAATGCGGCTGCTGGCCATCGACGCGCGCAACCGCGCCGCGATCGTCGCCGACTACCGCCGCCTCGTGGCGGAGCGCAGCGCGGAAAAGTTCCACGAGTTCGTCCGGTTTCTGCTCGACCCCTTCCTCGACCGCCTCGCCGCCGCGCCCGATTCCGACGGGCGCCTCGCCGTCCTGCGCGACCTCGCGCGCAACGAGCCCGCCGTTCGCGCCGCGTTCCTCTGGCGCGAGGGCGAGGGCTGCATCTGGCCGCGCCGCATCGGCTGCACCGAGGAGGAGCGCCGCTTCCTCAACCGCTATGAGCCCCTCTTCGCCGGATCCGTCCCGTGGACGCCGCCCGCCGCCGCCCGGGCCCAGGCGGCGGTCCCATCGGCCGCCGGCGCGGCCGCGGACACCGCTCCGTCCCGCGGCTTCCGCCCGTGGGCGTCGGGCGACCGATCGGACCTGCTCGCGTGGGTGCGCGTCGCCCCGGACGAGATCGCCGGCTTCGAGCTCGAGACCATGTGGCTCCTCTCGATGACGAGCCAGTACCGGCAGGACATCCTCGCCGGCATCGGCGTCCGGAAGACCTTCCTGCGCTCGGAGCGGACCGCCATGCCCCACGAGGGCGGCGAAATCCTCGACGAATCCGGCACGATCCTCGTTTCCTCCCGCTACGAGCTCGCCGAAGCGTCCGACCTCGACCCCGTCGTCGAAACGCCGTTGGCCCCGTTCTTCCCGCGCTGGCGGCTTCGCATCCGTTCCACGGCGCAATCCCTTCCTTTCTACGACTGGATGCCGGGATCCGTCCTCGACGGACTCCTCGACGCCCCCGCCACCCGGCGGGCCCTCGGAGCCACGCTGCTCGCGCTCGTCCTGCTCTGCCTCGCCGGCGGCGGCCTCGCGCTCCTACGCGCCGCGCGCCGCGAACGCCTCGACGCCCTTCGCAAGACGGACTTCGTCGACAACGTCTCGCACGAGCTCAAGACGCCGCTCTCCGGCATCCGCCTCAGCGCCGAGCTGCTCGCCGAGGGCCGCCTCCCCGACGGCCCCCGCCGCGACAAGGCGGTCCGCTCCATCCTCGCCGAATCCGACCGCCTCGACCGCCTCGTCTCCAACCTCCTCGACTTCGGCCGCCTCGAGCGCGGCCGCCGGCGCTTCGATTTGCAACGCGTCGACCTCGCCGCGCTGCTCGAGGAAATGCAGAATGCACAATGCACGATGCACAAGGAAGGAGGGGCCGCGGTCGGGCCCGACATTGTGCATTGTGCATTCCGCATTGTGCATTGCGAGCGCGGCCTCTCCGCGCGCGCCGATCCCGACGCCCTCCGCCGGATCCTCTCCAACCTCCTCGACAACGCCGTCAAGTACGCGCCCGGCGCGCCACCGGAGATCGTCGTGCGCGAGGCCGGGGTTCTGCGCGGCGCCGGAAACGGCGCCGTCGAGCTCGTCGTCGCCGACCGCGGCCCGGGCGTGCCGCCCGGCCTCGAGGAGAAGGTCTTCGAGCGCTTCTTCCGCGCCGACGACTCCCTCGCGCGCCGCGCGAACGGCAGCGGCATCGGCCTCTCCCTCGCCCGCGGCCTCGCGCGCGGCATGGGCGGCGACCTGACCTATCGCCCCCGCCCCGGCGGCGGCGCCGAATTCGTGCTCACGCTCCCCGCCGAGCGGGAGAAACCCCGCCCCGGCGGCGCGGACGCGCCGTGTGGCGGGGTTTCATGAGATGTTGCCGGGAAAACGCCGCTTTGCTAGAATCGACGGCGTCATGAACACCATGCCCGCTTCGCGCGGGCGCGGCGGAGCCGAGCCCGCCGCGGAGGGGACATCCGAGTTGGCCTACATCCTTTTCGCCGAAGACGACGAGACGCTCCGCGACGGCCTGCAGGCCGCGCTGGAGAGCGAGGGCTACGAGACGCGCCCGTGCGCCGACGGTGCCGAGGCGCTCGCGGCCTACGCGGAGCGGCGGCCCGACCTGCTGCTCCTGGACGTGATGATGCCGAAGAGGAGCGGGTTCGACGTCTGCGCCGAGGTGCGGCGCACGGACGCCGCCGTCCCGATCCTCTTCCTCACCGCGAAGGCCGGCGAGGCCGACCAGGTGCTCGGCCTCGGGCTCGGCGCGGACGACTACATCGCCAAGCCCTTCCGCATCCGCGTGCTCCTCGCCCGCGTCGCGGCGGCGCTGCGCCGCGCGGCCGCCGCGCCCGCCGCCGCGGGGGCCGATTCGTTCGCGATCGGCACGGCGCGGATCGACGCCCGCCGCTTTCTCCTGGACCCCGGCGACGGCACCCCCGCCCAGTCGCTCTCCGCGCGCGAACTCGGGCTGCTGCGCGCCTTCGCGGCGCATCCGGGCGAGGTCCTCTCGCGCGACGAGCTGCTCGACGAAGTGTGGGGCGTCGACTACGTCGGAGGCCCGCGCACGCTCGACCAGCACGTCCTGCAGATCCGCAGGAAGCTCGGCCCCTCCGCCGACCGCATCGAGACCGTCCACCGCGCCGGCTACCGCTACGCGCCGCCCGCCGCCGCGAGGCCGCTGAAAGGGCACGCTTCCCTTCTCCTGTTCCTTCTTCTTTCGTGCGCCGTTCTCGGCGCGCGTGGGGAGGTGCGCTGGGTCGACACGGCGCTCGACGAGTCGGGCGACGGTACCACGCCCGAGACGGCGTTCGCCACGCTCGAGGACGCCGTCTACGCGGCCGGCGCCGGCGACGAGATCCGCATTCTCGGCGGCGCGCACCGCACCGTCGAGCTCGGCGCGACGACCAACGGGCTCGTGCTGGCGCAGGAGGGGCTGCGGCTGGTGGGGTGGGGGAGCGTCCCGCCGACGCTCCTCGCCGACGAGGACGTCCCGCGCTCGCGCGTCGAGGCGCTCGTCCACCTCGCCGGCGCGAACCAGGTCGTGTCGAACCTCTGCTTCCGCTTCTCCGACGCCGGCGCCGGCGAGGCGGCCGTGATCGCCGTCGAGGCGCCGTGCGCGACGGTCGCGGACTGCGACTTCGCGCTGACGGACGGCCCCGCCGGCTACCACCGCGGCGGCGGGACCGGCCTCGTCGCCTGCCTGCGCGGCGCGGCGACGAACCTGCTCGTGGCGGGGTGCTCCTTCCGCAACGCGCGCCCGTCCAACCCCGCGTGGGACTACCCCGTGATCCTGCCGCGCGACGGCGCGCGGATCGTCGGGTGCCTCTTCACGAACGTCTGTAGCGCCGTGCAGTGCCGGAAGCTCGGCGCCGCCGTGCTCGACGGGCAGCGCGAATACACCGGCTCAATCTCGTTCGTCTCCAACATCGTCTTCGTCTCGCACGCGGCGACCGGCGGCGACTATGGCGGGGTCCTGCTCGGGAACTACAACGGCCCGCGCTCCGGCGAGATCGCCTACAACCGCTTCGTCAACCCCGGCGCCGCGCCGTCCGGCTCCGTCGTGCGCAAGCGGCGCGAAGGGTTCTCGTCGCTCTCGCTGCACCACAACACCGTGGTCGGCTTCGAGGCGCTCGTCTCGGCCACGACCGAAAACCGGTTCCCCGGCAGCACCGACGCCCGCATCTTCGACAACCTCCTCGCCGGCGTTCCCGTCGCGCTCCGGGAGGAGGATGCCCAGGGCCGCACCTCGTTCAAGCCCGGCTCCCTCTTCCGCGCCAACGCGCTCTCCGGCGCGGTCTCCGGCGGCACGGCCGCCACCAACGCGGCCTACGCCGCGAACCTCGCCGCCGCGCTCTCGGTCGAGGCGGGGCCCGCGCTCGCCCCGCCCTTCCGCTTCTGCGGCCTGCGCGACCCCGCGCGCCGCGACTTCGCGCGCTGGAACGACGCCTACGCCCCCGCCGACGAGCTCGCCTCCGGCGGCTGGACGGACGGCGGCGCCTTCCCCGCGTTCATCGGCGCCGGCCCGCCCGGCCCGGCGATTCCCGACCCCATGCTGCTCGTGCTCCGCACCGCGCCCCCGCCCCCGCCTCCGCCGGAGCTGGACGCCATCTGGCGCGTGACGGCGCTCGACCCCACGCACCTGGCGCTGCAGGCGGACTTCACCGGCGAGGAGCGCAACGCCTTCTCGCTCACCGCCGCCGAGGCCGCCCTCACGGGCTGGCGCTACGACAACGCCTTCTACGCGGCCGCGGACCGCGCGATCGCCGGCCGCCCCGCCCGCGAGGCCGCGCTCCGCGCCGGCCCGTTCGCCGTCGCCGGCGCCAACGTCATTTCCAACGGCTTCTGGAAGTCGCCCAACGGCCTGCTCCGCTTCCCCGGCAAGGGGCGCGAGAAGGGCGCCCGCGGGGCGAAGCTGCTCTACACGGTCTTCCTCGTGCTCGACGCGCCGCTCGCGCCCGGGGCGGACGCCTCCGTGACGCTCCCCGACGGCTCGGTCGTGCCGTTCGCCTACGACCCCGAGGCGCCGTCGCCGCTCTTCAAGGTCAACCAGGCCGGCTACGCGCCGCAGGCCTCCGCGCGCTACGCCTACCTCGGCGGCTGGCTCGGGCCGCTCGGCGCCTTTCCCGCGCCGCCGGCGGGCACGGCGTTCGAGCTCGTCGACGCGGCATCCGGCGCCGTCGCGCTCTCCGGCACGCTCGTGCGCCGCCGCTCCGACCCCGTGCGCGAGGGCACGCCCTTCTGCGGCGAGGAGACCTGCGAGATGGACCTCTCCGCCGCGCCGCCAGGCCGCTACTTCCTGCGCGTCCCCGGCGTTGGCCGCAGCGAGGCCTTCTCCGTCGGCGCCGACGGGCTCGCCGACGCCTTTGCGCTGCACATGCGCGGGCTCTACGTCCAGCGCTGCGGCATCGCCAAGACCGCGGACCTGACGGCCTGGACGGACGAGGCCTGCCACCTCGTCGTCCGCCGCGGCGTGAATCCCCCCGGCGAGGGCGAGTACGGCACGCGCTTCACGGACGCGCACGGCGCCCCTTTCGCGACCACGCACTTCGCCGTCAATTCGGCGATGATGGACTCCTACGACGAGCTGCTCTCGCTGCCCGGCGGCTGGCACGACGCGGCCGACTACGACCGCCGCCCGCAGCACCTGCGCATCGTCGGCGACCTGGCGACCGTCTACCTGCTGCGCCCGGAGAACTTCACGGACGCCCAGCTCGCCGTCCCCGAGCGCGGCAACGGCATCCCGGACATCCTCGACGAGGCGCTCTGGGGCGTCCGCCACCTCCGCGCCGGACAGCAGGCCGACGGCGGCGTCGGCACCTGGATCGAGGCCACGTCCCATCCCGGCGAGGGCAGCGGCATGCCGTCCGAGGACCCGCTCCGCTACTGCCTCTCCCGCGCCACGCGCAACTCCTCGATGAAGTACGCGGCCTACGCCTCGCTCCTCGCCCGCGCCCTCCTCCGCGCCGGCGGCGCCGCCGCGGAGGCGGAGGCCGCCGGCCTGCTCGCCAGCGCCGTGCGCGCGTGGGACTTCGCCACGACCAACCCGCCCGCCGCGCACGTCCCGATGAAGGCCGTCTCCGGCGCCGAGATCGTCGACGTCTTCTACGACGAGTCGCCCGACCCGCCCGAAGCGGAGTCCGTCGCCAAGGCCGCCGCCAACCTCTACGCGCTCACCGGCGAAGCGCGCTTCGCCGGTGCGTTCACCAATCTCAACGGGACGCTGCAGTCGCGCGTCTCCAAGGACGGCTGGAGCATGAGCCCGCTCGTGCTCGCGGAGCTGGACTTCACGGACGTCCCCGCCGGCCTTCCCGGCGCCGCGGACTTCGCCGCGCTCCGGACCTGGTGGCGCAAGCGCATCGTGGCGGACGCCGACGCCTGGCTCTCCCGCGCCGAGTCCGCCTACCCCTACCGTCTTCCGTGGTACGGCGCGAGCGAGGGCTGGGTCTACACCATGAGCTGGGGCGCGGTCCATCCGCTCCGCCAGGCGCTGCGCTTCGTCGCCGCCCACGCGATGACGGGCGACGCGCGCTACCTCGACGCCGCCTTCCTCGCCAACGACTACCACTGCGGCTGCAACCCGAACGGCGCCACCTGGACCTCCGGGCTCGGGCGCGAATACCCCGTCGGCTTCCTGAGCCTCGTCTCGTGCAGCGACGGCATCGGGGAATACGTCGAGGGCATCACGCCCTACCGCAACACCTACGGCCTGCCGCAGCGCGCCAAGGAGTACGTCTGGGGGGGCGACGCGGACGAGATCCGCCTCTGGCCCTTCCTGCGCCGCTGGGCCAACATCGAGAGCCAGACCGTCGCCACGAGCGAATACACCGTCTGGGAGACGATCGGCCCCGCCGCCGCCGTGACCGGCTACCTCATGGGCCCAGGCCTCTCGCCCCCCGTCGCCCCCCGCACGCCCGCCGCGGACGTCCGCGACCTCCCCGGCTACTGGTCCCTGCCCTGAACCGGGAGGCTCGCCCCCCCCTCCCAGAGGGAGTGGCTTTCGTCCGGCGCTTCCCTTTCCCGTGTGGTTCGTGTAGAATGGCGGCACACATGGACACGAATGCCCCCATCGCGCTCGCAAGAAGCCCTTCCCCGGTCCCCGCCGGCGCGCCCGCGGAAAGCCAGGAGCTCCGCCTCGCCGCGCAGGTCCAGCGCACGATGCTGCCGCCGCGCGCATTCGTCGGGGACCGGACGTTCTACACGACGCTCTGGAGGCCCAAGGACGCCGTCTCGGGCGACTTCTACGAGGCGCTCCCTCTTGAGGGCGGCGACTGGCTCTACGTGCTCGGCGACGTGCAAGGCCACGGCACCGTCGCCGCGATGGCGATGATGGCCGTCCAGGGCTTCCTGCGCCAGCTCTCGCGCCTCGAGGACCTGCGCGAGCTCGGCCCCGCGGACGTCGCCAACGCCCTGCAGGGCTTCGTCGCCTCCAACCTCGGCGCCGTCTCCTACCTCACCGCCCTCGTCTGCTTCCACCGCCCCGCCGAGGGCGTCGTGGACTGGATCAGCTGCGGCGCGCCCGACCCGGCCGTCGTCGACCCGGACGACCCCGCCCCGCGCGACATCAACCCGGAGAAACGCGGCGGCCTCCCCGTCGGTCTCCTCCCGGACACCGTCTACACGGCCGCCGACGCCGTCCGGACGCCGCTCGCCGGCGCCGCCGTGTTCGCCGCATGGACGGACGGCGTCCTCGACCTCGCCCGCGGCCCGGACGGCGCCGGGCCGATGCCGGATGACCTCCGGCGCCGCGTCCGCGACGGGCTGCTGCTCCGCGCGCGCCGCAACGGGTCGGTCTTCGCCGCGCCGTGGAAGTTCCTCGCCGCGTGCGGCGAGCAGGGCTACGGCGAATGCCCGGACGACGTGACGCAGCTCGTCTTCGGCCCGCGTCTCGCGAAGCCCGGCGTCCTGGAGCTCTCCGTCCCCGTCCAGGCCGGCGCGATCGACCGCGCCGCCGAGCGCATCGGCGAATGGTGCGCCGCGCAGGGCTGGGGCGTCGCCGCCGCGGCCAAGGTGCAGATCGTCTTCCAGGAGAAGCTGATGAACGTCCACGACCACGGCCTCGACCCGGGCGACCGCGTCCGGGAGACGGCGTGCGCGCGCCTGCGCCGCGCCGGCGCGGACGCGGAGCTGTCGGTCTGGGACTGCGGCGCGCCCGAGCCGGAACCCGCCGAGATCCCCGGCGGCGTCGCCGCCGCGCTCGAGCGGCGCAACCGCGAATTCAGCCCCCGCGGCCGCGGCCTCCTGATGCTCCGCGAAATCTGCTCCTCCATCCGCCTCGACCGCTACGGCGACCTCAACGAATCGGTCTACACCATCCCCCTCGCGGATCCGGACCCCGCT
>CAMOEO010000027.1 GCA_946612175.1 uncultured Verrucomicrobiota bacterium | reverse complement strand
ACATCTTCGAATACATGGACGAGACCGGCTTCCGCGCCGCCGCCGCCGACCTCGACGCGCTCGCCCGGCCCGGCGCGCGCCTCTGCTACTGGAACATGATGGTCCCGCGCGACCTCGCCGCGATCGATCCCTCCTCCTTCCAGTCCCTCCGCGACGAAGCCGCCGCCCTCTTCTCCCACGACCGCGCCTTCTTCTACGGGGCGTTCCACCTCGACCGCAAGTCCTCCGCGGCGGGGTGCGGGGCTCGCCCCGCACCCCGCCGCGGAGGGCATTGAATCTCCGCTTCGCTCCGCATTGGGGCCTTGATCCGGGAACGAGGTTGAAATCCCGGATGATCCGTGCTAGAATTACGTACAAAACGTAAATCCAACACGGAGAACGCCCATGAGCATCACCCTCGCAATGGACCCCGACATGATCCGAGAGGCCCGGATGTACGCCGCCGCGAACGGAACGACGATGAGCCGGATGATCCGCGAGTACTTCGCGTCCCTTCTCCGGACGCCCGCGCCCGCCCGCACCGAATCCCGCGGCGCCCGGTTCCGCGCCCTCGTGGAGGAGACCGCAATCCGCTCCCCCAGGGGATGGAAGTTCAGCCGCGACGAAGCGAACGCGAGGAGGTAGCCGTGACCTTTCTCGACACCAACGTGCTGGTCTATGCCGTCGACACGGCGGACCGCCGGAAGCACGCCCGAGCGCTGTCCATCCTGGAAACGGCCCTCGACCATCCGGCCGACTGGCGGCTTTCGTCCCACGTCCTGTCCGAATTCTCGAACGTCCTGCTCCGCAAGCTACGGTGCCCGACGCCGCGCCTTCTCGCCTTTCTCGACCAGCTGGCGGCGATCCCGTGCTTCGCGATGACGCCTGCGGCCGTCCGCCGCGCCGCGGAGATCCAGGCGCTCTACGGACTTCAGTTCTTCGACGCCCAGGTCATCGCCGCCGCCGAGGCGGCCGGCTGCGACCGGGTGCTGTCCGAAGACCTGAACGACGGACAGTCCTACGGCGTCGTCGTGGTCGAGAACCCCTTTACGGCCGGGCGCTGACATGCCGTCGGTCTGGAGAGAGCTTGCCGCCGCCGCCGCCTTCGCCGCGGGGTTCCTCGCGCTGTTCGCGGTCGCGGAGCGGCTGCGGCGGCGCGACCTGGCGCCGCCGGAGGCCGCGCGCAAGCTGGTCCACGTCGGCGGGTGCCTCGGCGCGATGCTCTTCCCGTTCGCGTTCCGGTCGCCGTGGTCGGTCGTCGCGCTCGCCCTCGTCTTCTCCGCCGGCATCGGCGCCGCGCAGCGCGTCTGGCGCGTCCGCTCGCTGGACGACGTCGGGCGCGCCTCCGACGGCGGACTGCTCCACCCGCTCGCGCTCGGCGCGTGCTACCTGGTCTCCGACACGTTCGGCCGCGTCGCGGACTACGAGATCGCGATGGCCGTCCTCGCCTTCTCCGATTCCGCCGCCGCGCTCGTCGGCCGCCGCTGGGGTCGACTGCGCTACTGCGTCGAGCCCGGATCCGAGCGCTCCGCGGAGGGCTCCGCCGCGTTCTTCGCCGTCACGCTGGGCGTCGTCCTCGCCTCGCTGCGCCTCGCCGACCCGGCGCAGCCGCTCGCCGGCGCCGCGCTCCTCGCGCTGCTCATCGCCGTGCTGGCGACGCTCTTCGAGGCCGTGAGCTGGGGCGGCGCGGACAACCTCGTCGTCCCGCTCGCGACGCTGACGATCCTCCTGAAGAGCACGCCGCCGGATCCCGCCGCGATCGGACGCCTCTTCGCGCTGCTCGCGCTCGCCCTCGCGCTCGTCGCCCTCGCGGCCCGCCTCCGCCGCGCACTCGCCTTCTCCGGCGCCGTCGCGTTCGCCCTCGCCGCCGCCCTCGCGGCGGGCCTCGCCGGCCCGGCGTGGGGCGCCGCCGTCGTCGCCGCCGCCATGCTCGCGGGCGGACCGGCCGGCGCGGAGCCGGTCCGCATCCGGCGCGCCTTCCGGCTGCTGCTTCTGCCCTCCCTCGTCCTCTCCGTCGCGAACCTCCTGGTCTTCGCCGGCTGCGACATCCGCCCCGTGCTGCTGCCGGTCTTCGTCCTCGCGCTCGCCCTCGCGCTCCTCGCCGACCGGCTCGGCGCGCGCCGCCGGCGCCTTCGGCGCGTCCTGGCGGTCGTCCTGGGCGTTCCCGCCGCGGCCGCCGCGGCCTGGCTCGCCGCCGCGCTCGTCCTCTCCGCCGTTCCGCTCCACCGCGGCGCGGGGCGCGGCGGCGCCATTCCGATCTACGTCCTCTCCAACGGCGTCCACGCCGACCTCGTCGTCCCCGTCCGAACCGCCGTCCACGACTGGTCCGCCATCGTCCCGGCCTCGGACGCGGCCGATCCGCGCGCGGCCGCCGCGCCGTGGCTCGCGCTCGGCTGGGGCCAGCGCGACTTCTACCTCCGCGTCCAGCGGTGGGAGAACCTCACGCCCGGCATCGCCCTCCGCGCCGTCTCGGGCGGCGGCGGCACCGTGCTGCACGCCACCCGGCTCTTCGCGATCGGGGAGGGGCCCGACTGCGCGCGCCTGGACCTCACGGAGGAGCAGTACCGCGCGCTCGTCGGCCGCCTGCTCGCCAACGGCGTCCGCGACGCCTCCGGGCGGCTCGTCCGCGTCGAGGGCGCCGCGGGCTACGGCGCGACGGACGCCTTCTACGAGGCCCGCGGGCGCTACACGCCCCTCTTCACCTGCAACACCTGGGCCAACGAGGCGCTCCGCCGCGCCGGCGCCCCCTGCTGCCTATGGACTCCGTTCCCCGGCCCCATCCTCCGCCACGCCCGATGACCGCTCCGCTCGAAATCCCCGCCGGCGATCCTCGCTTCGACGCCTTCCCCCGGTGCCTCGTCACGCCGGGGCGCCCCCCGGACGGCGCGCGCCTTTTCGTCGCGCCCGGCCCCGACGGAGAACCGCTCGCCCGCTGCGCCGCGCTCCGGAACGGCGCCATGCGCCTGTCCGACGGCGAGACGCCCGGGCTCGTCGGATGGTTCGCCGCCCGCGAGGGCGCGGAGGCCGCCGCCGCCGCGCGCGGCGTTCTCGACGCCGCCGTGCGCGCCCTTCGCGAGGACTTCGGCGCGCGCCGCGTCGTCGGCCCGCTCGACTTCTGCACGTGGGATTCCTACCGCCTCGCGCTCCCCGAAGCCGGCCCGCGCCGCTTCCTGCCCGACGTCGACACGCCCCCGCACTACCCGTCTCTCTTCGAGGCCGCGGGCTTCGGCAAGCTCGCCGACTACGTCTCCACCGCCCTCGCGCCCGACCCCGCCACATGGGCGCGCCTCGACCGCGCCGCCGCCCGCTTCGCCGCGCGCGGCATCTGCGTCGACCGCTTCGACCCGTCGCGCGCCGAGCGCGACCTGCTGGACGTCTTCGCCGTCGCCCGCGTCGCCTTCGAGGGCGCGCTGCTCTACACGCCGCTTTCCGAAGAGGGCTTCCTCGCGCGCTACCGGCCCGTCGTCCCGCGCATCGTGCCGGAGTTCGTCCGCATCGCGCGCGACGTCGCCGGCGCCCCGGCCGGCTTCGTCTTCGCGCTCCCGAACCCGCTCGCCCCGCCCGACGCGCCCGAACTGGTCGTGAAGACCCTCGCCGTCCGCCCCGACCCCGCGTTGCGCGGCCTCGGCGCGTGGCTCGTCGAGGACCTCCACAAGCGCGCCGCCGACCGCGGCTTCCGCATCGTCTACCACGCGCTGATGCGCGAGGACAACGACTCCGCCAACATCACCGCCCGCTCCGCCCGCGTTGTCCGCCGCTACCGCCTCTACGTCCGCAACACCCTGCCATGAACACGCTTGCCGATCCTCTTTTCGAATGGGCCGCACGCGCGCCGGAGCGCGCGGCGATCGTGCATCGCGGGCGGAGCGCGAGCTACGGGGAGCTTGCGAGGCGGGTGCGGGGAAGGGCCGCGGAGCTGCGGCGGCGCGGAATCGGGGAGGGGGACCGGGTGCTCGTCTTCGTCCCGATGTCGATCCCGCTCTACGAAATCCTGCTCGCCGTCTTCGCCGTCGGCGCCGCGGCGGTGTTCGTCGACGCCTGGGCCGGCGCCCGCCGCATCGACCGCGCCGCCGCCCTCGCGGAGTGCAAGGGCTTCGTCGGCGTGCCGAAGGCGTTCCTCCTGCTCCTCGCCAGCCGCGCCCTGCGCCGGATTCCCGTGAAGCTGCTGCCGGGCTTCGGGGGATTGGCCAGGGCTGAGCCTGGCCATCAGGACTGCCTCGCGGAGCCTGGCCAGAGGGGATCGCTTTTGTCCTGCACGCCCGAGAGGCCCGCGCTCGTCACCTTCACGACCGGCAGCACGGGCGAGCCGAAGGCCGCGCTGCGCACCGTCGGCTTCCTCCTCGAGCAGCTCCGCGTGCTGCGCGCCGAGATTCGCATCGAGGAGGGCGACGTCGACCTCGCCACGCTCCCCGTCTTCGTCCTTGCGAACCTCGCCTGCGGCGCGACGACGCTGCTGCCGGACTTCAACCCCGCGCGCCCGGCCGACTTCGACCCGGCCCGCGTTCGCGCCGAGGCCGCCGCGCTCGGCGTCACCACCACGGCGGGATCGCCGGCGTTCTACGAGCGCCTGACGGAGGGACTGCCGCCGGGCGCGCCGGCGATTCCGACCCTGCGCCGGCTGCACGTCGGCGGGGCGGCGGTGTGGCCGGATTTCGCCGCGCGCCTGCGCGCCGCCTTCCCTGGCGCCGACGTCCGCGCGCTCTACGGCTCCACCGAGGCCGAGCCGATCGCCTGCATTGGCGCGGACGAGCTCGCGGCCTGCGCCGACCTTTCCGGCGGACTTCCCGCCGGCGCGCCGAGCCCCCATCTGCGCGTGGCCGTGATCCCGATCGGCACGCCGCCGCCGGACCGGGAGCTCTCCGCCGCCGAATGGGAGGCGCTCGCGCTCCCCGAAGGCGAGCCGGGCGAACTGTGCGTCGCCGGGCCCCATGTCCTCAAGACCTACTTCCGCAACGACGCCGCGCTCCGCGAGAACAAGATCCGCGTCGCGGGCGAGGTCTGGCACCGCACCGGCGACGCCGCCCGCCTCGCCGGCGGGCGCCTCTTCCTGCTCGGCCGGGCCTCGCGCGCCTTCCGCGGCACCGACGGCGCCTGGCGCTTCCCGATGCTCCTGGAGGCGCGCCTGCGCGCGATTCCCGGCATCGCCGCGGGAACCGTCCTGCGGCTCCCCGACGGGCGCCTTGCCGCCGCCGTCGAGCCCGACGGCGCCGCGCCCGCCGCCTCGCTCCCGGCCGCCGTCGCCGCCGCCGGCATCCCGCACGACCTCGTCCGGGTCCTCCGCCGCCTCCCCCGCGACCCCCGCCACCGCTCCAAGATCGACTACGGGGCGCTTTCGGCCGCGCTCGGGCGCAGTTGAATCCCGGGGGAAGGTGTGGTAGAATCCGGCACCGTTTCCGAGACTTTCCCCTTCCATGTCCACACCTGAAAAGTCCATCGCGGTCCGCACCGTCACGACCGGCGGCGACTTCGCCGTCTCGTGGGGCCCGAAGAGCCCGCTCGCGCTGATGGCGGGGCCGTGCGTCATCGAATCGCGCGCGCACTGCCTGGGCCTTGCGCGCAAGCTCGCCGCGCTCGCCGATCGCCTCGGCATCCCCCTGGTCTTCAAGGCGTCGTTCGACAAGGCGAACCGCTCGTCGCTCGACGCGTACCGCGGCCCCGGGATCGACGAGGGCCTCGACATCCTCGCGGAGGTGCGCGAGGCGGTCGGCGTCCCCGTCCTCACCGACATCCACGAGCCCTGGCAGGCCGAGCGCTGCGCCCGGGCGGGGATCGACGTCGTGCAGATCCCCGCGTTCCTGTGCCGCCAGACCGACCTGCTGCTCGCCGCGGGCGAGACGGGCCGCGTCGTGAACGTGAAGAAGATGCAGGGCATGGCGCCCGAGGCGATGGCGCAGGTCGTCCGCAAGATCGAGTCGACCGGCAACCGCCGCATCGTCCTCACCGAGCGGGGCGAAAGCTTCGGCTACGGCAACCTCGTGGCGGACCTGCGCAACCTGATGGTGATGCGCGGGCTCGGGTATCCGGTCGTCTTCGACGCGACGCACAGCGTCCAGCGCCCCGGCGCGCTCGGGAGCGGCAGCGGCGGCGACTCGAGGTGGGCGCCCGCGCTCGCGCGCGCCGCCGTCGCGACGGGCGCGTGCGACGGCATCTTCCTCGAGACGCACGAGACGCCGGCCAAGGCGCTCTCCGACGCCGCCAACTGCATCGCGCTCGCGTCCGTCGGCCCGCTGTGGAAGCAGCTCGCCTCCATCGCCGCGGTCGTGCGCTCCGCGCCCGAGCCGCGCGTCGAGCTCGTGCCGGCGCCGCGCGCCGCGGCCCGGAAGGGCAGGGGAGGGGCGCGATGAAGGGCGCCGGCCTCCTTTCCGCCGCCGCGGTCGCGGCCGGGCTCGCGCTGGCGCTCGCGCCGGCGCCCGCCCCGGCCGAGCCCTCCATGGCCAAGCACGGCGGGCAGAGCGGGACGAACGTGCGGTTCCCGCTGCAGCGCCATCCGAACGGGCGCGTCAAGGAGCTGTTCCTCGCCGAGAGCGCGACGATCACGACGGGCGGGCTGTTCCGCGTCGACGGCGAGCTCACGGTGCTGCTGCTCGACGAGGAGGGCGCCACGAACGGCATCGCGCGGGCGCGCGACGCCGTCTACGACCGCGACCGCAACATCGCCCGGAGCGAGGGCCCCGTCCACCTCGCGCTGGTCGCGAAGGGGATCACCCTCGGGGGGACGAACCTGGTCTGGAACGGGGAGGGGACCAACACGGTCGTCTCCATCGAGCGCGACGCGGTGCTGACGCTCCACCGCGGCGGCGAGACCTCCCTTCGGAGGGCCGGCAAATGACGGCGCTCCCCCCGCTCCTCCGGCGCCTCCGCGCCCTGGCGCCCGCCGCGCTGCTCGCGGCGGCGCTCCTCGCCCCCGCCGCGGCCTCCGCGGCCGGCGGGGCGCTGCCGTTCGCGAAGGCGAAGCGGAAGCCCGTCGACCCCGACGCGGTGACAACGATCGCCTCGGACCGGCTCGACTTCGACTACTCGAGCTTCATCGCGTACTTCCTCGGGCACGCCGTGGTGACCGACCCGGAGTTCGTCCTGCGGGCCGACAAGCTCTTCGTCACCTTCGACGGGACGAACGACATCGTCTCCATCGAGTGCCGCGGGAACGTCGACCTCAAGTCGGACGACCTCCATGCGACCTGCGGCCGGGCGACCTACACGCGCGAGAACGGCCAGGTGCGCCTGACCGAGTCCCCGTTCGTCCGCAAGGGCGAGCAGACGCTCCGCGCCCGGGAGATCAGCATCTGGCTGAACGACGAGCGCGCGGAGGCAACGTCCGACGTCGTGCTGGAGTCGCCGTCCGAGGCCGTGTCGCGCCGGCGGCGCCGGCCCGGCGAGGGAGCCCGCGCGGGCGCCCCGAAGGGGACGACGCGCGCGACCGGCGACTCCCTCGAGGTCTTCTACGGCGAGGGCTCGTACGCGCTGCTCCGCGGCAACGCGGTCGTGCGGGACCCGGAGGCGAAGCTCTCGTCCGATTCGATCCTTGTGTTCTTCGAGGGCGGCAGCGAGGTGCGGCAGATCGTCTGCACCGGTTCGGTCCGGATCGAGGGCGACGGCGCGGTCGCGACCTGCGGGAAGGCCGTCTACACGAAGGCCGACGCGCTCGCCGTCTTCACCGAGAATCCCGTCGCGACGCGCGACGGCAGGACCCTCTCGGGCGAGAAGATCACGCTCCACACCGACACCGAGCGCGTCGTGGTCGACCGCAACGCGAGGATCGTCGCCCGCCCGGACTCCTTCGCCGGAAAGCGCAGCCGCCCGGCGGACGCCCCGCCCTCGACCGTCGAGTCCGACTTCCTCGACTACCGTCGGAAGGACCATGTCGCGACCTTCTCGGGGGCCGTGGTCGTCACGGACCCCGATGCCGACCTGCGCGCCGACCGGATGACCGTCCGCTTCACGGCGGAGGAAGAGGTCGAGAGCATCGAGTGCGACGGGAAGGTGGTCTCGATCCACGCCCCCGACCCGAACGAGAAGACCTCGGCGGCGGCGCCCGGCGACCTCTATGCCGACGCCGGCCGCGCGATCTACACGCGCGCCGACTCCATGGTCCGGCTCCTCGGGGCCTGGACCGATCCGACCACCGGCGAGCCGCGCGAGACGCCGCTCGTCCGCAAGGGCGCCGGCGGCGCCGGCAAGGTCACGGGCGACGAGCTGAAGGTGGACCTCGTCCGGCGCTCGGTGAGCACCCGCAACATGTCCGGCAGCGGGATCCTTCCCGTCTCGTCCGACAAGTAGGAGGACCCTTCCGATGGAACCGAACGATCCGAACCGCGCGCACACCCTCGTCGCGCAGGGCCTCAAGAAGAGCTACAAGCGCCGCACGGTCGTCCGCGGGGTGGACATCCACGTCGACAAGGGCGAGGTCGTCGGCCTGCTCGGCCCCAACGGCGCCGGAAAGACCACCTCGTTTTACATGATCCTCGGGCTCGTCCGTCCGGACGAGGGGCGCATCCTCTTCAACGGGCGGGACGTCACGCGCTACCCCGTGTACCGCCGCGCCCGGGCGGGGCTCGGCTACCTCGCGCAGGAGCCCTCGATCTTCCGCAAGCTGACCGTCCAGCAGAACATCTGGGCGATCCTCGAGACGATCGACGCGACGCGCAAGGAGCGCAAGGCCCGGCTCGAGGAGCTGCTTGAGCGCTTCGACCTGGCGAAGGTGCGGAAGCAGTACGCCTACACGCTCTCCGGCGGCGAGCGCCGCAAGCTCGAGATCGCCCGCGCGCTCGTCCAGAACCCGTCGATCCTGATGCTCGACGAGCCCTTCGCCGGCGTCGATCCCGTCGCCGTCGAGGGCATCCGCTCGATCGTGCGCGACCTCAAGGCCGACGGCTACGGCATCCTCATCACCGACCACAACGTGCGCGAGACGCTCTCGATCGTCGACCGCGGCTACATCCTGATCGACGGCGCCGTCATCAAGGAGGGCAGCGTGGACGAGATCGTCTCCGACCCCGTCGTCCGCAAGGAGTACCTCACCGACGACTTCCGCATGTAGCGGGGTCTTGTCTCCGGCCCCGCGATATGCTAGAATCCGGCGCCGTTCGGGACACCTCCCCCCGATTCCTGCGCGGCCCCCTTCCGCGAAACCGCTTCACCCCAGGAGAACCTTCCATGTCCACCGAGATCACCATCCGCCACGTCAAGCTCAGCGTCGCCCTCCAGAACGCCGCGCAGAAGAAGGCCGACAAGCTCGCCGCCGACTATCCCGCGGTCGAGCACGTCCGCATCGTCTTCGACGAGGAGGGCCACAAGTACGCCGTCTCGCTCTCCGTCCAGGGCGGGCAGAAGACCAGCGTCGACGCCTCCGCCAGGGACGCGGACGCCACGGCCGCGCTCAACGCGGTCTTCGACAAGGCCAACGCCCAGCTCCGCCGCGCCTCGAAGAAGCGCCAGGAAGTCCGCAAATAGGATCCCTCCCGTGACGATCACGAAGGAGCTCACACTCGTCAACAAGTACGGGATGCACGTCCGTCCCGCGGGCGCGCTCGCGAAGGTCTGCCAAAAGTACGCGAGCGATGTCACGGTCGAGAACGCCGGCAACGCCGTCTCCGGCAAGAGCGTCCTCGGCCTGATGACCCTCGAGGCGCCGGTCGGCACCGTGCTCAAGGTCACGGTCGACGGCGAGGACGCCGATCTGGCGATGGCCGAGATCGAGGAGCTCGTCCGCAACCACTTCGGCATCGCCGACGAATAGAGAGAGACCCGCCATGCGCACGACCCGACTTCTCCCCCTCCTTGCCGCCGCGATGCTCGCCGGCGGCTGCGCCTCCACCGTCCGCGTGCGGACCGAGCCCGCCCAGGGCGCGATGATCTACTACCGCGGCGAGGGGCGCCCGACCTTCCGCTGGAAGCCCGCTCCGACGACGTCCCCGGCGTCGTTCAAGGTCTACTACAGCGCCATCTCCGCCTATGCGTGGTGGCCCGCGACCGGCGAGCAGTCCGACATCGTCTACGTGCCGCTCTCCAACTGGGGCGACCCCGACGAGATCGTCCTGCGGCCGAACCCCGCGCTGCCCCGCGTGACCCCCGGCGGCGGCGCCGCGCCCGCGCGGTAGCCCCGCGCCCCCGCGCATGGCCACGCCCCGCGCCGTCGCGCTGCTCGAGTACCTGCCGCTGCGCCTCGCGGTGGCGCTCGTGGACCTGCTCCCCGTCGGCACCGCCCTCGCGCTCTCGCGCGGGGTCGGCCGCGCGACCTGGCGCCTGCTGCCCCGGCGCCGCCGGACGGCGACGGAGAACGTGCTTCGCGCCGGCCTCGCCGCCGACCGCGCGGAGGCGGAGCGCATCGCGCGCGCCTCGTTCGAGAGCTTCGCGATGCTCTCGGTCGAGTCGCTCAAGGCGTCCCGCCTCGTGACGCCGGACACCGTGGACCGCTACGTCTCGTTCGAGGTGCCGTCCGTGACCCGGGAGCTCTTCGAGAGGCCCGGGCAGCCGGTCATCCTCGCCTCCGCCCACCTCGGCAACTGGGAGCTCTCCGGCCACGTCATCTCGTTCACGAAGCCCCTCGTCGCCGTCGCGCGCACGCTGAACAACCCCTTCGCGCAGCGCTTCATGGAGCGGCGGAACCCGCGCCGCCGCATCGAGATCGTCGCGAAGCACAGCAAGGACCGCCTCGCGCTGCTGCGCCCGCTGCGCAACGGAAAGCTGCTGGGCCTGATCTGCGACCAGCACGCCGCGAGCAACGGCGTCGAGGTCCCCTTCTTCGGCCGCCCGGCCATGACGGTCGCCTCGCCCGCGCGCCTCCACCTCGCGACCGGCGCGCCGATCGTCTTCGGCGTCTGCTACCGCACGGGGCCGATGAAGTTCCTGCTCTCCGCCTCGGAGCCGATCCGCGTCGAGCCGACCGGCGACCGCGACGCGGACATCCGGGCGATCACGCTTCGCATCAACGAGGTGACGGAGCGGTTCGTCCGCCGCTTCCCGGAGCAGTACCTCTGGGCCCATCGCCGCTGGCGGAAGCCGTAGTCCGAGCGGCCGGGGCGGGGCGGCGGGCCCGCGCGAGGGCACGAGGCCGCGAAGGTCCGGGGCTCGGCCGGCGCGGAGCGGGCCGAGCGCGCGCAAAACGGTTTTCTTTTCGGCCGGATTGTGGTAGACTCTTGCGCCGATGAAATCTCTTCGGCACAGACGCATCCTGCTCGCCGGGGCGGCCGTCCTCGCGGTCGCGCTCCCGTGCGCGCTCGCGCGGGGCGTGACCTCCGGCGACATGACGCAGGACCGCTACCGCACGATCCTCGACCGCGCCCCCTTCGGTCCGCCGCCCCCGCCTCCCGTCGTCGAGCCCGTCGTACCGGAGGGCGGCACCAACGACAACGATGTCGTGGAGGTACCGCCGTACGTCATCCCGCCGGGGCTCGACAAGATCAAGATCACGCTGCTCTCCCGCTTTCACGGAACCCCCGCGGCGGGGTTCCTGGACGGAGAGACGAGCAAGTCCTACTACCTGCTCGAAGGGCAGGAGTTCGACGGCATCCTCTGCAAGGGCATCGACTACGCCCGGGCGACCGTGACGCTCTCCAAGGGCGGCTACGAGGCGGAGCTCCCGCTCTGGGTGAACCCCGCCACGACGAACTGCGCCGACGTGACGACCTTCGGGCAGCCGGGAGGGCAGGGGGTCGACCTCGCCTCGCTCCCCACGAAGACCGACTGGGAGCAGGAGAGGGACCGCACCGAAGCCCAGCGGCGGATGGAGGAGCACCGTGCGCGCCGCGAGGCCCGCCGCAAGGAGATGGAGGAGCGCCGCCGTCAGCACGCCGAGGAGATGGAGCGGCTCACCCCCGAGGAGCGCGAGCGCCGAATGCAGGACATCGCGGTCGACATCATCGTGAACGACAGCGGTCCGCCTCTTCCCATCGAACTGAACGAGGAGTCCATGCAGAAGCTGCGCGATGCCGGCTTCGAGGTTCCCGAGGGGGGGCAGGGGAGCGCCCCCCGCCGCCGCATCGGCATCCCCGGCGGCGGCCACCGCCCGCCGGGCCGCTGGCGCGGCCGGCCGAACGCGCCCTCCGAGTAGGGAAGGAGTCCCGCCATGCCCGTCACCATCCAGCTTTCCGATTCCCGGCAGACGCGCGTCGTCGACATCGGCACGCCCGTCCGCGACGTCCTGCCCTCCCGCTCCCCCGACGGCCTTCCGTACGTCGGCGCCATCGCGTGCGGCGAGATCGTCTCGTTGCACACGCCGCTCGCGGCCTCGGGGTCCGTCCGCGGCCTCACGGCGGCGGACGACGAGGGCTGGCGCATCCTCCGCCGCTCGATGTGCATGCTCCTGGCGCAGGCCGCGCGCGCGGCGCTGCCCGGGCGCTTCCTGCGCGTCCGCCACTCGCTCGGCTGCGGCGTGTGGGCGACGCTGCGCGACGCGGACGAGGGGCCCGAGCGCCCCGCGACCGCGGCCGAGTGCTCCGCCGTGGCCCGCGCCATGCGCGCGCTCGCGGATGCCGACGAGCTGATCGTCGAGGAGCTCTGCGGCTACGAGGAGGCCGTCGCGCGCTTCGCCGCCGAGGGCCGCCACGACAAGGTCGGCCTCCTGCGCCACCGCAACGACCCCGTCGTCCCGCTCGTGCGCTGCGGCGACTTCCTCGACCTCCGGCAGGGCCCCGCCGTCCCGCGCACGGGCCTGCTCGGGCTCTTCGACCTCTTCCGCTACGAGGGCGGGCTGCTGCTGCAGCTGCCGTCCCGGAGCGAGCCGTCGCGCGTGGCGCCGTTCGTCCCGCAGCCCGCCCTCATGCGCGTCCACCGCGAGCACGCCCGCTGGGGCGACATCCTCGGCGTCCACGGCGTCGGCGAGCTCAACGCGGCGATCGCCGACCGCCGCATCGCGGACGTGATGGAGATGGGCGAGGCGCTCCACGACAAGGGCTTCAGCCGCCTGGCCGACCTCATCGCGGCGCGGAAGCCGCGCCCGCGGCTCGTCCTCATCGCGGGCCCCTCCTCCGCCGGCAAGACGACCTCCTGCCGCCGCCTCTCGATCCACCTGCGCGTCGTCGGGCTGCGCCCCGTCCAGCTCTCCACGGACGACTACTTCGTCGCCGAGAAGGACGACCCGATCGGCCCCGACGGCAAGCCCGACTACGAGGACATCCGCGCGGTCGACGTCGCGGGTCTGCGCAAGGACCTCTCCGACCTGCTCGCGGGGCGGCCCGTCCGCCGGCGCGTCTTCGACTTCAAGGCGAAGGTCCCGTCCTGGACCGACGAGACGCTCCGCCTCGGTCCCGACGACGTCATCTGCCTCGAGGGCATCCACGGCCTCAACCCCGTCCTCGTCGAGGGCATCCCGCGCGAACGCACGTTCAAGATCTACCTCTCGGCGCTCACGCAGCTCTGCATCGACGACGACACGATCCTCTCGACCTCCGACAACCGCCTCGTCCGGCGGCTCGTCCGCGACCACCAGTTCCGCGGCCACGGCGCGAAGCAGACGCTCTCGATGTGGCCCGCCGTCCGGCGCGGCGAGGAGAAGTGGATCTTCCCGTTCCAGGGCGAGGCCGACGTCTCCTTCAACACCTCCCTCGACTACGAGCTCAGCGTGCTGCGCCCCTACGCCTCCGCGCTGCTCGCCGAAATCAAGCCGAGCGACCCCGAATACCCCCTCGCGCGCCGCCTCCAGGCCGTGCTGCGCAATTTCCACACCATTCCCGCCTCCGCCGTTCCCGGCGACTCGATCCTGCGCGAGTACATCGGCGGGAGCATCCTCCGCTACTAGCCCGCTTTCCCGCTTCCCCCGTTTCCCCCGCTTCCCCGTTTCCCCCGCTTCAACCCTTTCAACCCTTTCAACCCCTTCAACCTCTTCAACCCTTCCGTCCCATGAATCTCCGCATCGTCCGCTGGAACCCCTCGCGCCGGTCCCGCACCGTCGAGGTCTTCCTGCTTCGCCCGACCTTCGACCCCAAGGCCGAGGCGATCGCCTCCCGCATCCTCGCCGACGTCGCCAAGCGCGGCGAGCCGGCCGTCCTCGCCGCCGTCGCCAACATCGAGGGCCTCGCCCTCCGCCCCGCCGAGCTGCGCGTCTCCGAGCGCGAGTTCGCCGCCGCCGAGAAGGCCGTCGCCCCCGCCATCCGCGAGCAGATCGAGGAGGCGCACCGCCGCGTGGCCGACTTCGCGCGGCGCTCGATGCGCCCCGACTGGTCGTGCGCGACGCCCCACGGCGGGCGCCTCGGCGAGTACTTCACGCCGCTGGACCGCGTCGGCGTCTACGTCCCCGGCGGCACGGCGCCGCTCGCCTCCACCGTCATCATGACCGCGACGCTCGCGCAGGTCGCCGGCGTCCCCCAGATCGTCGCCTGCACCCCGGGCGGCAAGGACAAGTCGATCCGCCCCGAGGTCCTCTACGCGATGCGCCTCTGCGGCGTTTCGTCCGTGTACCGCGTCGGCGGCGTCCAGGCCGTCGGCCTGATGGCGTACGGCATCCGCCACGTCGAGCCCGTGCAGAAGATCGTCGGCCCCGGCAACGCGTTCGTCACCGCCGCCAAGCGCCAGGTCTACGGGCGCGTCGCGCTCGACCTCGTCGCGGGGCCGAGCGAGATCGCCGTCCTCGCGGACGACTCCGCCAAGCCCGATTGGGTCGCGGCGGACCTCCTCTCGCAGGCCGAGCACGGCAGCGGGCACGAGCGTTCGCTCTTCGTCACCGACAGCCCCGACCTCGCCGACCTGGTCGTCGCCGCCATCCACCGCCAGCTCGCCCACCGCAAGCGCCGCGACCTGATCGGCCGCGTCCTCGACGCGGGCGGGATCCTGCCCGTCGTCGCCCCGTCGCTCGAGGACGGCATGGCGCTGGTGAACCGCTTCGCCCCCGAGCACTTCGAGCTTGCGGTGCGCCGGCCCGAGGACTGGATCCCGAAGGCCGTCCACGCGGGCGCCGTCTTCGCCGGGCACTGGACGCCCGAGAGCGCCGGGGACTTCGCCGCCGGCCCGAGCCACGTCCTGCCGACCGGCGGCGCGGCGCGGATGTTCAACGGCCTCACCGTCGAGGACTTCCGCCACCGCACCAGCCTCGTCCAGTACACCGAGGCGGACCTGCGCGACGCGCTGCCCGTCATCCGCGCCTTCGCGGACATCGAGGGCCTCGACGGCCACCGCGCCGCGGCGGACCTCCGCTTCCCGGACGCCTAGGCTTGACGCGCGGGGGCCGTTCGGCTAGAATGGGCCCCACTTTGCGCGCGAACCCCGGTTCGCGCACGGGGGCGACAGGTTTCGACGGAACGGTTGAGGCCGCGGTCGCGTGCGGGGGAGCCGCGTGTACCCCTCAATTCTCACGGAAAACTCAAACGCCAACAACGACGTTCGTCTCGCGGCCTAGTTAGCGCCGCGACGCTGAACCTCCGACGCCTGCTGGGAGGGGACGCGTCTCTCTTGCAGGCTGGACGCAGCCCGGGTGGCCGGGGCGCAGTCGACACCTACGTGGCCGCTGGCGCATGGAGTGGCCCGCCTCCGGGCAGCTTCCTGGGCGAGACCCAAACGGAGGATACGCACGTAGACGCCACGGTGGCTCCGCTTCGGACGGGGGTTCGAATCCCCCCGCCTCCACCATCTTCCCGCTCTCCGCGAAGCGCGTCCGGAACGGACGCCTCGCGGAGCGCGCTTCCGCGAAGGAACGACCCGGGCGATTTTCAGGAAGGATCAACGATGAAACTCGACTTCAACGCCATTCCCGAACAAGTGATTCCGCACTTCA
>CAMOEO010000026.1 GCA_946612175.1 uncultured Verrucomicrobiota bacterium | reverse complement strand
GGCAGCGCCGATCCGCGAGGTTGAAGGGTTGAAGAGGTTGAAATGGTTGAAGGATTGGAAACTGCACCTTCCACCAGTTCGATCGGCGGCCGGGGACACCCCAGCCCCGCCGCGAGCTCGGGGCAGAAGGGAACCAGTTCCACCTCTGCGTTCTCTGCGCTCTCTGCGTGAGAAACAACCTCCGCGTTCTCTGCGCTCTCTGCGTGAGAAACAAACTCCGCGGACTCCGCGTGATGCTTTTCCAGCGCCCTCCGCGTGGCGGGGTCCAGCGTGCGCACAACGGCGCGCTCCGCGAGTCGCAGCACACCCTCGCACGGCCTGGCGTCGCCCTTCCAGCGGCACGGGACGCCGAGCAGGCATGCGCTCACGCAGAGTCTTTTCACGGCCTTCAGGAGAGCAGGATGCCGCCGGCCAGGTCGAGCCCGGCCGGCAGGCGGCCGGCGAGCTCGCCGGACGTTCGCGCGAAGGCGGGATCGATCTCCACGGGGCAGGGCGGGTAGCCGCGTTCGTCGAGGGGGATCTCGGCGCCCGCGGCGCGAAGCCAGCGCGCCCACTTGCGCGAAAGATCGGCGCGGCAGGCGGCGGGCGACTTCTCGCCCTCGCGGTTCTTCACCGGCGCATACTCCTCCTCGCGGTCGAACGCAAGGCAGCGCACGCGCCGCGCGTCGGCGAGGGCGTCGAAGACGAACCGCTCGAACTTGTACGCGTTCGGGGCGCCGGGCTGCACGACGGCGCCCGCGGCGTCGACGTACGGCACCTTCTTGTGCGCGAGATGGACGGGCAGCCCCGCCTCCGCCTCCCGGCGCAGGAACGGCACGGAGAAAACGTGGATCGCGGGGGATCCGTACGCGAAGCGGAGGCTTCCATCCGGAAGCGTCGCGCGGCGCTGCTCCTCGGAGAACTCCGTGTACTCGACGATCGCCGTCCTCCCGCCGCGCAGGACGGGCATCCCCATCTTCTCGTCCGGGCCGGTCCGGCGGCAGACCTTGAGCGTCCAGTCCGCGCCCTCGGCGACGTGGAGCCCGACGAAGGCCGGATCGCCGACGTCGACCATCGGGTTGTCGACCTGGAGGTAGCAGACGGAGGCGAGGCCGCGCGACTCCATGTCGGCAAGCGCGCCCGAACGCGCGAGCGCGGCGAGGACGCCGCCGTGTCCGTCGGGCGACAGGAACACGTGGTCGGGCCGGTCGAGCAGGACCCGCCCCTCCGGCGACAGCGCGGGCCACATGGCCTGCGGGAAGAAGAAGACGTCCTCCCGCGCCAGCCCGAAGAACCCGCGCTCCTCGAAGAACGCCCGCGTCGCGGCGTCGTTCGTCGCGCTCGTCATCACGTAGAGCGGAACGGGGCGGCCGTAGCGCCGCCCGAGCGCGAGAACCTTGCGCGCGTGGAAGCGGAAGAGGGGCTCGCCCGAGACCGGACCGACGGGGCAGCACCCCTTCGGCCCGTCGAACCCGAGGCGCGAGCCCTGCCCGCCGGCGACGACGAGGACGCCGACGCGCCCCGCGCGCAGCTCCTCCTCGCCGCGCGCGATCGCATCGGCGCGGGCGCGGCCCTCCAGTTCGAGGACGGGGGCGGGCTCCATCGCCCCCGCCGCGGCGTCCGCCGCAGGCGCGCCCCTCGCGGCGAGCGCGTGCGCGAGCACGCCGCGCAGCTCCGCGACGGCGGCGAAGTCGATCGAGGCGATCTGGTCGAGCAGCCGCGCGCGGGCGGCCTCGTCCAGCCGGTCCCAGAACGCGAGGACGTGGGACTGGCCCGCGTCGGCGAGCAGACGGAAGGCTTCTTCGTGGTCCATGGCGGAAGGCGGAGGCTAGCCCTGCGGGCCGAACTTGTCCCGGAGGCCGAGCAGGAAGATGACGAGGACGATGGCAGGGACGATCCAGGCGCAGTAGAAGCGCATCCAGGGGCGGATCTTCGGGCCGCGCCCCTCGTTCGCCTCCGCGACGAACTTCTCCCAGCCCCAGCCAAAGCGGTGGCAGCAGAAGAGGGTGAAGAGCAGCGCGCCGAGCGGAAGCAGGATGTTCGAGACGAGGAAGTCCTCGAGGTCGAGCACGCAGGTGCCCTCGCCGAGCGGCTGGAAGCCCGAGAGCAGGTTGAACCCGAGCGCGCACGGGAGCGAGAGGACGTACATGAGGGCGCAGCAGACCGCGCAGGCCTTCGGGCGCGCCCAGCCGGTGCGGTCCATCGTCATCGCAAGGATGTTCTCGAAGACGGCGAGCACGGTCGAGAACGCCGCGAACGTCATGAAGACGAAGAAGAGCGTGCCCCAGACCCGGCCGCCCGGCATCGCGTTGAATACCTTCGGAAGCGTCACGAAAATGAGGCCGGGGCCCGAGAAGACCTTCTCGAGGCGCGCCGCGTCGGGCATCGAGCCGTTCGCGCCCGCGAGGAACGCGGAGCAGGCCGGGAAGATGATGAGTCCGGCGACGATCGCGACGAACGTGTCCAGGAACGCGACGTTCGCCGATTCGCCCAGCAGCGTGCGCTCGCGGCCGATGTAGGACCCGAAGATCGCCATCGAGCCGATGCCGAGCGAAAGCGTGAAGAACGCCTGGTTCATCGCCTCCACGCAGACGCGCGCGGGACCGCCCTTCGCGTGGAGGAAGCGGTCGAGGTTTGGCCGGAGGTAGAATTCGAGGCCCCTGCCGGCGCCGTCGAGGAGGCAGTTGTGGACGGCGATCACCGCCATCATCCCGAGCAGGGCGAGCATCATCCACTTCGTGATCCGCTCCACCCCCGCCTGCAGGCCCATCGAGAGGATGAAGAAGCCGAGCACGACGACGAGCGCCGTGGCGGTGCAGAGCATCACCGGGTCGGCGAGCATCCTGCCGAACGCCGCGTCGACGCCCGCGGGGTCGAGCCCCGTGAGGCCGCCCGTGGCGTACTTGGCGAAATAGAGGACCATCCACCCGCACACGATGGTGTAGAACATCATGAGCAGGTAGTTGCCGACAAAGCAGAGGGGCCCGTGCCACGCCCAGACCCTCCGCTCCGGCGCGAGCACGCGGTACATGTGGAGCGGGCTCTTGCGCGAAGCGCGGCCCATGCTGAACTCCATCGTGAGCACGGGGAGGCCGAGCAGCGCAAGGAAGGCCAGGTAGAGCAGCACGAAGAAGGCGCCGCCGTTCTTGCCGACGACCCAGGGGAAGCGCCAGACGTTGCCGAGGCCGATCGCGCAGCCGGCGGAGAGGAGGAGGAAGCCGAGGCGGCTTCCGAGCGATTCGCGAGGTTTTGAGTCCATGTGCGCCATTCTAGCGCACCGGCCCCCGAAAGGCAACCGCCCCGCCTCCCGTAATTTCGGGGTGGAAAGATCGGGCGGGTTCTGCTAGAATCCCCTTTCGTTCGCATCGTTCCAACCCGAACCACGACATGAAACGCCCGTTCCTCCTTCTCCTCCTCGCCGCCACCGCGGCCCTCGCCGACGACCCTCCCGCCAACGGCGACATCTTCGGCGCCATCCACAACCGCGACCTCGCGGCGGTCAACGCCTATCTCCGGGCCGACCCAGACTGCGTCTTCGCCACCAACAAGGCCGGAATGACCGCCCTGCACTACGCGGCCCGCATCGACGAGGCGGCGGCCGCCTACAAGCTGCTCAAGGCCGGGGCCGACGCCAACGCCCGCACGGGCGGGACCCGCACGACCCCGCTGCAGTGGGCGGCGGACAAGGATTCGATCGACACGCTCAACGTCCTCGTCCGGCACGGCGCCGAGGTCGACGCGCGCGCGGGCAACGGCTTCACCGCCCTGCATTTCGCCGCCCGCCACGCCCATTCCCGCTGCATCGCCCCGCTCCTCGCCGCCGGCGCGAGCCTCGCCTCCCGCGACGAGAAGGGCAACACCCCCCTGCACGCCGCCGCCTCCGCCGACCAGGCGGCCAACGTCTCCGCGCTGCTCGCGGCCGGCGCCGACCCGAGGCTCCGCAACGGCGAGGGCCACTCCCCCGCGGACCTCGCCCCGTCCCAGGAGCTCAAGGCCGCCCTCCGCCGCGTCGAGAACGGCGGCGCCTTCGCGGTAGCCGGCGCCCCGGCCGCCGTGGCGCCCGCCGCCCCCGCGCCCGCCCCGGTCGCCGCGGCCCAGCCCCCCGCCTACGTCGCCCCGGCCCCGGTGCCGGTCGCGCTCCCCGCGCCCGCCCCGCAGCCCGCCCCGCAGCCCGCCCCCGGCGTCACCGCCGCCCCGCCGCTCCCGTACGCCCCCTACTCCGAGGCGGAGATCACGAGCTTCCGCGTCAACGCGCGTCCGCAGCCCGACGGCTCCTTCTACCGCGGCTCGATCGGGAGCAAGGGCTTCGAGGGCTTCGGCATCCTGCTCTCCAGCGACGGTCGCGAGCGCTACGAGGGCGAGTTCCGCCACGGCGAGAAGGACGGCCGGGGCGTCTACGTCTACGGCAACGGCGACATGCTCGACGGCACGTTCGAGGACGACGCCCCCGACGGCCCCGGCGTCTTCCGCTTCGCCAACGGCGGCGTCGTGAACGGCACCTGGGTCCACGGCCGGTTCTGGTCCGGTTCCGGGACGCTCGTGACCGAGACCGGCACCCGCCTCTCCGCCTCCTGGGAGAAGGGCGAGCTCGTGGCCTCCGTGCCCCTCCAGTAAGGTCCTCCCGCCCCAGGTTCCATGCCCCGCCGCCCCCGTTCCGCCCTTTGCTCGCTCCCCCTCCTCCTCGGCGCCCTTCTGGCCGCCGCGCCCGCCTCGGCGCAGGAGGAGGTCTGGACGGGTTCGGGCGAGACGAAGAGCTGGAACGACGCGGGCAACTGGGCCTCGGGCCGCGTTCCCGCGCCGACCGTCGGGCTGCGCCTGCTCTTCGGCGCGCCGGAGGGCGCCGCGTTCGGCTTCGGCGGCAAGGTCCCCCTCCGGTTCGGCCAGATCCATCTCGCCACCAACTCCGGCCCCGTCGTCCTCCAGGCCCCCGGCATCGTCCTCGGCGGCTCCGTGAACGGCGAGCCCGACGTCGGGTTCGTCCTCGAGGATCTCTCCACGCCCGCCGTCCTCCGCAACGAGGCCCCCGCCTCCCTCTCGCTGCGCGGCGGCGTCTCGCTCGGCTGGGATCTCGCGATCGACGCCGCCGGCGGCCCCGTCCGCGTCTCCGGCGGGCTCGACCCCGCCGGCCACGCGGTGTCGAAGAAGGGCGCGTTCCCGCTCGAGATCTCCGGCGGCGGCCCCGTCGCGTTCCGCTCGTTCTCCCTCGCCGAGGGCGGCCTCTCTCTTGAGAACGGCGCCGACGTCGCGCTCCCGATCGGCGAGTTCGGCGCCCGCGGGCTCCCCCGCCTCCCCGACGCCCCCGCCATCCGCCTCCGCGGCGGATCGACGCTGCGCCTCACCAACAAGGTCGGCCGCCTCTGGTTCCGCCAGCCGCTCGAGATCGGCGACCCCGCCGCGAAGTCCGACCGCTCGACGCTCGTCGGCAACGGCGAGCGCATCACCTTCAACCGCGCGCCCGTCCTCGCGCCCGGCGCCTGCATCTCCAACGTCCAGGCGATCTGCCTCGGCTTCCACCCGACCTCCGCCATCCCGCGCACCGTCCGCGTCCCCGAGGGCGCCCGCATCCACTGCAACGGCCTCTGGCTCGGCGGCGACCCCAGCCTCAACTCGCAGCTCGACCGCACCGGCCAGGCCGGCATCCGCCTCCTCGTCGACGGCCCCGCGCTCCCGCCCGGCCCGCCCGGCACCCGGAAGCCCAAGGGAGAACCGGTCCTGCTCGACCTCGGCGACGGCGACCTGCTCGTCGGGGGCGTCTTCGGCGGCTGCTCGAGCAACGCCCTGGCGCGCCTCTCCGGCGCCGCGGTCCTCCGCACCCGCGGCCGCATCATGGTCCCCGACCTGCCCTGGCGCTCCGACGGCAACCGCCTCTCCCTCGAGGGCGGCGCGCGCGCGGAGTGCGGCGTGCTGGAGGTCGGCGGCGGCTCGTCCTCCAACCGCCTCGTCCTCTCGGACGCCACGATGAGCGTCGGGCAGCAGGGGGTCTACCTCGGGTTCGGCTCCGAGCGCAGCTCCCCCTCCGCCGGCAACCGCATCCTGCTCAAGGACGGCTCGCGCCTGCTCTCGGAGGGCACGCTCCGCATCGGCCGCGGCCGCCGCGGGAACGGCCAGGGACCGGACTTCTCGGCGGACAACTCCCTCCAGGTCCTCGGCGGCTCGCGCCTCTCCACGGGCGGCGCCGAGATCGGCGTCGGGACCTTCTCCGGCCCTGTCCGCAACACCCTCGTCGAAGTCGACGGAAACGGCTCCGCCTGGCTCCTCGGCGGCAAGGCCCTCACGGTCGGCCTCGCCGACGGCGCCCCCGTCTCCAACGCCCTCGTGCGCCTCGGCCCCGGCACGCTCGTCACCAACGTCGGCGACGTCGTCGTCGGCTACGGCCGCGGCTCCGCCGCCCGGGACTGCCGCCTCCTCGTGCGCGGCGCGCGGGTCTTCTCCTCCGGCACCGTCTTCGTCGGCCGCACCGGCGAGGGCGGGCGCGACTCCTCCGCGTCCGGCGGCTCGATCGTCCTCGCCGGGCGGGACAAGGTCCCCGGCCTCTGGGACTTCGGCGGCGGCAACCTCCGCATCGGCTGGTCCGAGGGCTGGACGCGCGCCCTGCGCCGCAACGCCTTCGAGCTGCGCCCCGGCGGCCGCGCCCAGAACATCGGCACGCTCTCCGTCGGCGGCGGCACCCGCGAGAAGGCGTTCACCGAGGAGGCCGTCCTCGCGCTCGCGGGCGGCTCCCTCCCGCCCGTCGGCGAGCTCGTGCTCGGCGAGGGCGGCGTCCTGCAGATGACGGTCGACCCGCGGCTCGGCAAGTCCGCCACCACGCCCGTCGCGGTGCTCGGCAACGTCCGCGCCGAGAAGGGCGCCTTCGTCCGCCCCGTCCCCGCCAAGGGCCTCCCGCCTCGCCTCTACCCCGTCCTGGCCTGGAAGGGCGAGGCGAAGGGCATCGAACGCCTCGCCCTCGCGCCCGACGCGGACGCCTCCCGCTGGAAGCTCCACGTCGACACCGAGAAGAAGCGCGTCTTCCTCCAGCTGCTCAAGTAGCGCGTCCCCCACCCCCTCCCCGAAAGGATTTCCCATGAAGGTCTTCGTCACCGGCGGCGCCGGCTTCCTCGGCATCAACCTCGTCCGCCACCTCCTCGCCAACGGCGCCGAGGCCGTCGCCAGCTACGACATCGCCGACTTCGACTACCCGGAGAAGGACGACCCCCGCGTGCAGGTCTTCCGCAACGACATCCGCGACATGCCCGCGCTCTCCGAGGCGATGAAGGGCTACGACCGCGTCGTGCACTGCGCCGCGGCCCTCCCGCTCTACACCGAGGAGGAGATCCGCAGCACCGACGTCGACGGCTCCCGCAACGTCTTCCAGGCCTGCGTCGACCTCGGCGTGGAGCGCTGCGTCTACATCTCCTCCACCGCCGTCTACGGCGTCCCGGACCACCACCCGCTCTTCGAGACCGACCGCCTCGACGGCGTCGGCCCCTACGGCAGGTGCAAGGTCGAGGTCGAGACCGACCTCGTCCCGGAGTTCCGCGCCAAGGGCCTGTGCGTGCCCGTCCTCCGCCCCAAGTCCTTCATCGGCCCCGAGCGCCTCGGCGTCTTCGCCCTCTTCTACGACTGGGCCCACGGCGGCCACAACTTCCCCATGATCGGCGACGGCCGCAACCGCTACCAGCTCATGGACGTGGAGGACCTCTGCGGCGCGATCCGGAGCTGCCTCGAGCTCCCCGCCGCGACGGTCGACGACGTCTTCAACGTCGGCGCCGCCGAGTACACGACGATGGGCGAGGACTACCAGGCCGTCCTCGACCGCGCCGGCTTCGGCAAGAGGATCGTCGGGCTGCCGGCCAGGCCCGTCATCTGGACGCTGCGCCTCCTCGAAAAGCTCCATCTCTCCCCCCTCTACATGTGGGTCTACGAGACCGCCTGCACCGACTCCTTCGTCTCCATCGACAAGGCGCGCGAGAAGATCGGCTTCTCGCCGAAGTTCTCCAACAAGCAGGCCCTCGTCCGCAACTACGACTGGTACGTCGAGCACCTCGCGGACTTCGCGGGCAAGAGCGGCGTCTCCCACCGCGTCCCCTGGAAGCAGGGCATCCTCGCCCTCGCCAAGCTCTTCTTCTAGCCCGCCGCCCCGACCCATGATCGCCCCCGACGAAATCGAACCCCGCCTCGCCGCCCTCCGCGACAGGCTCGACGGCATGCGCGGCTACCTCGACCTCGAGACCCACCGCCGCGAGCTCGCCGCGCTCGAGGAGGCCGCCGCCGCCCCCGGCTTCTGGGACGACCCGAAGGCCGCCCAGGAGACCATCGCCGCCACCAACGCCCACAAGGCCGTCCTCCGCCCCTACGACGACCTCGTCGCCCGCCTCTCCGACGCCGAGACGATGCTCGAGCTCGCCCGCGAGGAGCCCGAGGGCGCCCCGCGCGACGCCGCCCTCGCCGAGGTCGGCGCCCTCGCCGAGGAGGCCGAGGGCGCCTTCGCGTCGCTCCGCACCCGCTCCCTCCTCACCGGCCCGCTCGACCGCTGCAACGCCTTCCTCACCCTCCACGCCGGCGCCGGCGGCACCGAGGCCTGCGACTGGGTCTCCATGCTCCTGCGCATGTACTCCCGCTTCTGCGAGCGCTCCGGCTGGCAGCTCGAGATGATGGACGAGACCCCCGGCGACGAGGCCGGCCTCGTCACCTGCACCTTCGCCGTCCGCGGCCCCGACGCCTACGGCTACCTCAAGGCCGAGCGCGGCGTCCACCGCCTCGTCCGCATCTCCCCGTTCGACGCCAACGCCCGCCGCCACACCTCCTTCGCCTCCCTCGACGTCGTCGCCGAGCTCGAGGACGAGACCACCGTCGAGCTCCGCCCCGAGGACCTCGAGGTCGACACCTACCGCTCCGGCGGCGCCGGCGGCCAGCACGTCAACAAGACCGACTCCGCCATCCGCATCCGCCACGTCCCCACCGGCATCGTCGTCACCTGCGACGCCGAGCGCTCCCAGTTTGCCAACCGCAAGAAGGCCATGGCGATCCTGCGCGCCAAGGTCTACGAGTACGAGGAGGACCGGAAACGCGCCGCCCTCGAGCGCTTCTACGGCGAGAAGGGCTCCATCTCCTGGGGCAACCAGATCCGCTCCTACGTCCTCCAGCCCTACACCATGGCCAAGGACCTCCGCACCGGCCACGAGACCGGCAACGTCCAGGCCGTCCTCGACGGCGACCTCGCCCCGTTCGTCTCCGCCTGGCTCGAGTGGAAGAGCGCCGGCTCCCCGCGCATCAAGGGCGCCGCCGCCGCGGACCGCGACTGACCCCGCCCCCTCCCCCGCCCCGCGCCATGATCGAGCTGCTCTCCGTCCGCGACCTCGCCGTCGTCGAAAAGGCCGACATCGCCTTCGGCCCCGGCCTCAACGCCGTCACCGGCGAGACCGGCGCCGGCAAGTCCGTCCTGCTCTCCGCCATCGGCCTCCTCACCGGCCAGCGCGGCGACCGCTCCGAGGTCCGCGCCGGCGCCGCCCAGGCCGACGTCCGCGCCCGCTTCCTCCTCCCCCCCGCCACGCTCGAGGCCGTCGCCCCCCTCCTCGACGAGGCCGGCCTCGACCCCTGCGAGGACGGCGCCCTCCTCCTCCGCCGCACCCTCTCCTCCTCCGGCGCCGGCCGCTGCTTCGTCAACGGCGGCCCCGCCACCGTCCAGACCCTCCGCCGCATCGGCGAGCGCCTCGTCGACTTCCACGGCCCCCACGACAACCAGTCCCTCCTCGATCCCTCCTTCCAGCTCGACGCCCTCGACGCCTTCGGCGCCTGCGCCCCCGCCCGCGCCGCCTACGCGGAGCGCTGGGCCGCCCTCCGCGCCCTCGAGGAGCGCCGCGCCGCCCTCCGCGGCGCCGACGAGGGCGCCGTCGAGCGCGAGATCGACCTGCTCCGCTACCAGGTCCGCGAGATCGAGGACGCCGCCCCCGACCCCGAGGCGGACGGCGATGCCCTCCGCGACGAGTACGCCGCCGCCACCAACGCCGCCCGCATCCTTGAGCTCGGCTCCGGCGTCTGCGCCGCCCTCTCCGAGGCCGACGGCAACGCCGTCGACGCCGTCGCCGCGGCCGTCCGCGCCCTCGAGGAGATGCGCGACCTCTCCTCCCGCGACGCCGCCGCCTGGCTCGACGAGCTCGTTCCCCTCTCCTCCCGCCTCTCCGAGCTCTCCCGCGACGTCTCCTCCACCCTCTCCCGCCTCGACGCCTCCCCCGAACGCCTCGCCGAGCTCGAGGCGCGCATGTCCCTCGTCGAGACCCTCCGCCACAAGTACGGCCGCACGATCCCCGACGTGCTCGCCTTCCTCGCGCGGGCGAAGGAGCGCCTCGCCGAGCTCGAGGGCCGCGGCGAGCTCCTCGCCGCCCTCGAGGCCGACGTCCGGAAGGCCGACGCCGCCGTCCGCGCCGCCGGCCGCACCCTCTCCGAGAAGCGCCGCAAGGCCGCCGGCGCCCTCGCGAAGGCCGTCGTCCGCGAGCTCGCCGACCTCGGCCTCGCCCGCGCCGGCTTCGAAGTGCGCGTCGAGCCGGCCGAGCCCCGCGAAAGCGGCATGGACGCCGTCGACTTCGGCTTCGCCCCCAACCCCGGCGAGCCGATGCGCCCCCTGCGCCAGATCGCCTCCAGCGGCGAGATCTCCCGCGTCATGCTCGCGCTCAAGACCGTCCTCGCCGCCCACGACCGCATCCCCGTCCTCGTCTTCGACGAGATCGACGCCAACGTCGGCGGCGAGATCGCCCGCGTCGTCGGCCGCAAGCTCGCCGCCCTCGGCGCCTCCCGCCAGATCCTCTGCATCACCCACCTGCCCCAGGTCGCCTCCTGCGCCGCCTCCCATTTCCTCGTCCGCAAGGAGATCCGCGGCGACCGCACCTACGCGGGGATCGCCCCCCTCGCCGGCGAGGCCCGCGTCGACGAGCTCGCCCGCATGCTCGGCGGCGAGCGCCTCACCTCCGTCGTCCGCCGCCACGCCCGCGAGCTGCTCGATCGCGGCGTAGCCCCCGACGCCTAGTCCTGCGCCGCGCCGGAAACGGCGCGGTTGTTCTGCGCCGCGCCGGAAACGGCGCGGTCCCCTAGAACCCGATGTGGAAGCGCACCGCGTCCGGCTTCGCTGCTCGCACGCGCCCGACCTCCGCCGTCGAGATCCCCGTCCGGTACACGAACAGATGCGTCAGCTCCGGCATGTTCGTAATCGCCATCGGAAGCGCCGCGAGCCGCGGGTTGCCGTCCAGGTCGAGCCGTTGCAGATGCGGCAGCGCGCACAGCGCCTCGGGCACCGACTCCAGGTCGTTGCCCCCCAGGTCGAGCTGCTCGAGCGACGTCATCGCCAGCACCGCGTCCGGGACCTTCTTCAGCCCGTTTCCGCGCAGATACAGGCGGCGGATGTCCTTCCATTCCGACGCCGAGGCGGGCAGGTCCGAAAGCTTGTTGCCGTTGAGCCGCACCCACTTGAGCCCCTTCAGCGCACCGACCTCCTCCGGGAGGTTCGTGAGCGCGTTGCGGTCGAGGTTGAGGTACGTGAGCCCCGTCATTCCGCACACCGCCGCCGGCAGCGCCGTCAGTCCGTTGTCCGAAAGGTACAGGTGCCGCAGCGCCGGGAGCGTCGCCGCTTCCGGCGGCAGGTCCTTGAGCCCCGTCTCCGAGAGGTCGAGCTCCGCGAGCCCCTTCGCCTCCGCGATCGACGCCGGCACCTCCGCCGCCGCCTTCTGCCCGCGCAGCCACAGCCGCCGCAGCGCCGGACACGCGCCGAGCCCCTCGGGGAACGCCTCCAGCCCCTCCGCCGCGGTCAGGTCGAGGATCGTCGTCTCCCCGCGCGCCGCCTCGAGCTCCGCGAGCGACTCCGCCACCCGCTCCGGGTGCGGCACCCGGCGGTCGAAGCAGCCGCCCGCCAGAAGCGCCGGAATCGCCGCCAAAGCCGCAAAAACGGGGAGAATCGGTTTCATGTGAAAAATCCTTTGTCTTTTTTCGGGTTTTCGTCTAGGATATGGGGCCGACAGCCACAAAGGCCGTCGTTGGGGCCCGATTATACGCCATCGGCGCCCGCCAAATCAATCCCCAAAGGAAAAAAGCATGAGCAAGCCCGCCCTTCTCGCCTGCGCCGCCGCCCTCCTCGCGGCCACCTCGCCCGCCCTCGCCATCTCCACGGTCCCCGCCGACGGCCATATCCCCAACTACGCCCTCGTCGCCGCCGACCTCAGCGACTTCCACGGCGGCATCCAGGGCAGCGCAGCCAAGCGCAACGTCGAGCGCGACGGCTGGGAGACCGAGATGAAGGCCAACCGCATCGACGGCTACCTCGGCTACGACCTCACCCGCTGGCTCTCGATCTACGCCCTCGGCGGCATCATCGAGGTCAAGAACGACCGCGCCGGCGTCGAGAAGGACACCGTGTTCGCCTTTGGCGGCGGCTTCTGGGCCGGCCTGATCGACGACGACCAGCTCGACTTCCTCCCGACGATCGGCCGCTACCGCCTCCAGGCCGGCGGCGAGGTCGTCCACGCCGACCCCGCCGACCTCTCCTGGACGGAGTTCAACGCGTTCCTCACCTTCGAGATCCTCAACGACCTCTTCCTCGCCGAGGAGTACGCCCCCGATGCCATCGGCATCTTCTTCGGCCCCGTCTTCCACGGTCTCGACGTCGACGACTTCGAGAAGGTCGAGGACAATGACTGGGGCTTCACCGTCGGCATGAAGCTCCACTTCGCCGACGGCGTCTACATCAACGGCGGCGCCGACCTGTTCAACGACGACCAGAACCTCTACTTCAACCTCGGCGTTCGCTTCTAGGGGCGCCCCGCCGCCCCGCCCTCCGCTCCGGCTCGCGCCACGGCGCGGCCGGAGCGCACGTTATCCAACCTCCTGAAACACCATGGACAAGCACTACGATCCCAAGGCCGTCGAGGCCAAGTGGTACCCGATCTGGGAGAACTCCGGCGCCTTCAAGCCCTCCGGCAAGGGCGCGCCCTACTCCGTCGTCATCCCCCCGCCCAACGTGACGGGCATCCTCCACATGGGCCACGCCCTCAACGACACGATCCAGGACGTCCTCGTCCGCTGGCACCGCATGCGCGGCGACGACACGCTCTGGGTCCCCGGCACCGACCACGCCGGCATCGCCACGCAGAACGTCGTCGAGAAGGCGCTCCGCAAGGAGGGCAAGCGCCGCCAGGACCTCGGCCGCGAGGCGTTCGTCGAGCGCGTCTGGGAGTGGCGGAAGCAGTACGGCGGCACCATCGTCCGCCAGCTCCGCGCCCTCGGCTGCTCCTGCGACTGGTCGCACGAGCGCTTCACCATGGACGAGGGCCTCTCCCGCGCCGTCGCCCAGGTCTTCACCCGCCTCTACGACGAGGGCCTCATCTACCGCGGCAACTACATCGTCAACTGGTGCCCGCGCTGCGGCACCGCGCTGGCGGACGACGAGGTCGAGCACGAGCCCAACCACGGCCACCTCTGGTACGTCCGCTACCCCGTCGTCGGCTCCGCCCTCGGCGTGAAGGGCGAGGCCTACAAGGACTACATCATGGTCGCCACGACCCGCCCCGAGACACTCCCGGGCGACACGGCCGTCGCGGTGAACCCCAAGGACGAGCGCTACCTGCACCTCCATGGCAAGACGGTCGTCCTCCCGCTCACCGGCCGCGAGATCCCCGTCCTCCCGGACGACTACGTCGAGCGCGAGTTCGGCACCGGCATCGTCAAGATCACCCCGGCCCACGACCCGAACGACTTCCTCGTCGGCAAGCGCCACGGCCTCGAGGAGATCAACATCATGAACGGCGACGGCACCATGAACGAGCTCGCCGGCGCCGCCTACGCGGGCCTCGACCGCTTCGCGTGCCGCGAGAGGATCGTCGCCGACCTCGAGGCCGGCGGCTTCCTCGACCACGTCGAGGACTACGACAACCAGGTCGGCCACTGCTACCGCTGCCACACCGTCGTCGAGTCCCGCCTCTCGCCCCAGTGGTTCGTGAAGATGAAGCCCCTCGCCGTCGCCGCGATCGACGCCGTCCGGACCGGGAAGATCGTCTTCACGCCCAAGCGCTACGAGAACACCTACTTCAACTGGATGGAGAACATCCGCGACTGGTGCATCTCGCGCCAGATCTGGTGGGGCCACCGCATCCCGGTCTACACCTGCGCCTGCGGCCACGAGTGGGCCGCGCCGGAAAAGCCGGCGGTCTGCCCGAAGTGCGGCGCCGGCGCCGACAAGATCACCCAGGACCCCGACGTCCTCGACACCTGGTTCTCCTCCTGGCTCTGGCCCTTCTCCACCCTCGGCTGGCCCGACAAGACCGCCGACCTGGCCAAGTTCTACCCCACCGCCGACCTCTGCACCGCCCCGGACATCATCTTCTTCTGGGTCGCGCGCATGATCATGGCCGGCTGCAAGTTCATGGGCGACGTGCCGTTCCGCAACGTGAACTTCCACGGCGTCGTGCGCGACGCGCAGGGCCGCAAGATGTCCAAGTCGCTCGGCAACTCCCTCGACCCGCTCGAGATCATCGGAAAGTACAGCGCCGACGCCCTGCGCTTCACGCTGATGCAGACGACCTCGCCCGGCATCGACGTCTTCATCTCGATGGACAAGTTCGAGATCGGCCGCAACTTCGGCACCAAGATCTGGAACGCCGCCCGCTTCCTCCAGATGCACGCGAGCAAGGTGGAGGGCTTCTCCTTCGCCGCCTACGCAGGGAGTCCTGATGGGCGGGCTCCGTCCCGCCCAAGCGAGAGCGCAGGCACGGCGCTCTCGCTCGACGACCGCCACATCCTCGCGACCGCCGACGCCGCGCTCGCCGCGATGGACACGGCCCTCTCCGGCTACCGCTTCCAGGACGCCGCGCTCGCCGTCTACGACTTCGTCTGGTCGCAGTTCTGCGACTGGTACCTCGAGGAGGCCAAGCGCGACCTCTACGGCGACGACCCCGCGCGCCGCACGCAGGTCGTGGGCATCCTCGCCGAGGTCTTCGGCCGCGCGCTGCGCATGATCCATCCGTTCATGCCGTTCGTCACCGAGGAGATCTGGCACCAGCTCGGCTACGCCACGAGCGATGAGGAGACGATCAGCCACGCCCCGTGGCCGGCACCCTTCACCGCCGAGGAGAAGGCCGCGTGGGGGATCGACGAGGACGTCCGCGCCTACGTGAACGCCCGCCACGACCTCATCACCGCGGGCCGCGCGCTGCGCTCCTCCATCACCGCCCTGAAGCCCTCCGACAAGGTCGCCTTCGTCGTGAGCGCCAAGACCGCCGAGGCGGCCGCGCGCCTCCGCGCCGAGACCGAGTCGCTCGCGGGCTTCCTCGGCGCCTCCGGCGTCGAGGTGCTCGAGGGCGAGACGCTCTCCGGCATGCCGGCGGCGGACACCGCGCTCGGCACGATCGCCCTCAGGCTCGAGGGCTCGATTGACGCCGAGGCGGAGAAGAAGAAGGCGCAGGAGGAGATCGCGAAGCTCGAGGGATTCCTCCGCACCGTGGAGGCGAAGCTCGGCAACGAGACCTTCCTCAGCAAGGCCCCCGCCGCCATCGTCGAGCAGCAGAAGGCCCGCAAGGAGGAGCTCCTCGCCGACCTCGCCCGCAAGCGCGCCCTCCTTGCCTCGCTCGGCTAGCGTCCCTTCCCCGCCGCGGAACGCATCGCCGCGAGCGCGGCCTCCTGCGCCTCGCGGAGCGACGCCGAAAGCCGGTCCCGCTGCTCCCGGAGCCCATCTGCGGGCGGCGCCGGAGACGGCGCCGGCATGGGCGGCGGCCGCTTCGCCGCCCGTACGGCCACCTGTTCTGCGGGCGCCGGAGACGGCGCCGGCATGGGCGGCGGC
>CAMOEO010000025.1 GCA_946612175.1 uncultured Verrucomicrobiota bacterium | reverse complement strand
GCAAACCGCGGATTGAAGCGGCGGGGAGGGCGTGGTAGAATGGCGCGCATGGGAAGGACGCCGAAGACCGCAGGCCCGGACTGGGGCGCGCTGCTGGGCTGGTACCGCGCGAACCGCCGCGAGATGCCGTGGCGCGGCGCGGCCGACCCCTACGCGGTCTGGGTGAGCGAGACGATGCTGCAGCAGACGCGGGTCGAGACGGTCCGCGGCTACTTCGACCGCTTCCTCGCGCGCTTCCCGACGGTCGAGGCGCTCGCGGCGGCGGACCTCGCGGACGTGCTCAAGCTCTGGGAGGGCCTCGGCTACTACTCCCGCGCCCGCCACCTGCACGAGGCGGCGCGCCTCGTCGCGGCGCGCGGGCGCCTGCCCGCGACGTCCGCCGAATGGGCGGAGCTGCCGGGCGTCGGGCCGTACACGGCGGCGGCGATCGCGAGCATCTGCTCCGGCGAGCCCGCGCCGGTGGTCGACGGCAACGTCGTCCGCGTCGCGATGCGCCTGCGCGCGGCGCCGGGCGACGGCCGCGACGCCCGCACGCGCGCGGAGATCGCGGCGTGGCTCCGCCCGGCGATCGAGGCGAGCGGCGCGCCGGGCGACTTCAACCAGGCGGCGATGGAGCTGGGCGAGACGCTCTGCGCGCCGAAGGCGCCGCGCTGCCTCCTCTGCCCGCTGCGCCCCGCCTGCCGCGCCGCGGCGGAGGGGGACCCCTCCGCGTATCCGGCGCGGCGCGCGGCGGCGCCGCTGCCCGAACGGCGGTTCGCGGCGTTCGTCGCGCGGCGCGGCGGCGGGGTTCTGCTCGTCCGGCGGCCCGAGGAGGGGCTTCTCGGCGGGCTCTGGGAGCTGCCGATGGCGCCGGTCGCGCGGCGGCCCGGCCCGGCGGGCGCGCGGCGCGCGCTCGCGGCGGCGGGGTTGCGCGCGGAGGCGCTGCGCGAGGCCGGCGAGGTGGAGCACGTCTTCTCGCACTTCCGCCAGCGGCTGTACGTCTGGCTCGCGGAGGACGGCGCGCCCGCGGAGCCCGGGCGCCCCGGCGCCCCGGCGTTCGTCCGGCCGGACGACGTCGCGGTCGCGACGGCGACCCGCCGCGCGCTGGCGCTGGCCGTCGGCGCTAGCGGCCCCAGCGGACGACGGAAGCGCCCCAGGTGAGGCCCGCGCCGAAGGAGGCGAAGAGGACGTTGTCCCCTTCCTTGATGCGGCCGTCGGCGACGGCCTCGTGGAGGGCGAGCGGGATCGAGGCGGCCGTGGTGTTGCCCGTGCGCTCGATGTTCGTCACGACCTTCTCCATCCCGAGGTCCATCGTCTTGGCGACGGCCTGGATGATGCGCATGTTGGCCTGGTGCGGGACGAGCCAGTCGATGTCCTCGTGGCGCAGTCCCGCGTCCGTCACCGCCTTGTCGGCGATGCCCGCCATGTTGCGCACGGCGTACTTGAAGATCGTGTGGCCGTCCATCTTGACGAAGCCCTTCCGCGCGGCGAGCGTCTCGGCCGTGGTCGGCATCGCGGAGCCGCCGGCCTCGATGTGCAGCAGCGGCGCGAGCGTGCCGTCGGTCCCCGTCGCGGAGGAGAGGATGCCGTTCTGCGTGCCGCCCTCGGAGCGCTCGACGACGACCGCGCCGGCGCCGTCGCCGAAGAGGATGCAGGTCGAGCGGTCGGTCCAGTCGGTGATGGCGCTCATCTTCTCGGCGCCGACGACGAGGACCTTGCGCGCGGCGCCGGAGAGGACGTACTGGCGGGCGACGTCGAGCGCGTAGAGGAAACCGGAGCACGCGGCGGCGATGTCGAAGCACGTGGCGTTCGCGAGCCCGAGTTTGGTCTGAACGAGGCAGGAGGAGGCCGGCAGCGGCGTGTCGGGCGTGATGGTCGCGAGGACCAGCAGGTCGATCTCCTCGGGCCTGGCGCCGGCGTTCTCGAGCGCCTGGCGCCCGGCGGCGGCGGCCATGTCGGAGACGTTCTCGCCCTCCGCGGCGATGCGGCGGGAGCGGATGCCGGTGCGCGGGTAGATCCACTCGTCGGAAGTGTCCACCATCCGCGAGAGGTCGTCGTTGGTGAGCCTCTTCGCGGGGAGGTAGGCGCCGGTGCCGGTGAGGACGGCGCGGAGGTTCGGGTTGTTCATTCGGCGGGGGCGGCGGGCTTGCGGAAGAGGCCGAGCGGACCCTTCTTCTCGAGCGAGGCGAGGCGGTCGGCGATCTTGCCGCAGACGTCCTGGCGGACGCACTCGGCGGAGACGCGGATCGCGTGGAAGATCGCGTTGTGGGAGGAGGCGCCGTGCGTGATGATGACGGTGCCGTTGACGCCCAGCAGGGGCGCGCCGCCGTAGGTCTCGGGGTCCATCAGCGACTTGAGGTCGCGGAAGGCGCCCTTGAGGAGGAGCGCGCCGATCTTGCGGATCGTCTTGCGCAGGAACTCGCGCTTGAGGAAGAGCTTGATCGCGCGGGCCTCGCTCTCGATCGTCTTGAGGACGACGTTGCCGACGAAGCCGTCCGCCACGCACACGTCCATCTCGCCCTTGAACAGGTCATGCCCCTCGACGTTGCCCATGAAGTTCACGAGCGGGTTCTTCGCGAGCAGCTCGTGCGTCTGCTTCGTGGCGGCGTTGCCCTTCTCGGGCTCGGTGCCGATGGAGAGCAGGCCCACGCGCGGGTTCTGGCGGCCGAGGACCGCGCCGGCGTAGATCCCGCCCATGACGGCGAACTGCTCCAGCTCGTGCGGCGTGCAGTCCACCGTGGCGCCCATGTCCAGCAGCAGGTAGGGCTTGCCGACGGAGGGGAGGATCGTGCCGATCGCGGGGCGCTTGAGGGACTTCACGCGGCCGACGAAGAGCAGCGCCGCGGCGACCATCGCGCCGGTGTTTCCGGCGGAGAGGAACGCGTCCGCCTCCTTGTGGCGGAGCATCTCCATGCCGCGGACGATCGACGAGTCGCGCTTCGTGCGCACGGCGTGCGCGGGCGCCTCGCCCATCTCGATGGCCTGCGTGGTGTGGAAGACGCGGATGCGGCCGGGCTCCTCGGCCGCCTTGTTGGCGGCGATCTCGCGGCGGATGGCGACCTCGTCCCCGAGCAGGACGATCTCCAGCTCGGGCCAGGCGCGGGACGCCTCGACGGCGCCCCGGACGATCTCGCGGGGGGCGAAGTCGCCCCCCATGGCGTCGACGGCGATGCGCATGGGGCGGGTTCCTCCGGAACGGGCTTCGGCGGACCGCTAGTCCTTGGCGGTGTCGACGGTGACGATCTGGCGGCCCCGGTACTTCCCGCAGGAGGGGCACGCGCGGTGCGTCTGCATGGGGGCGCCGCACTCGGGGCAGGTCGTCGTGGCGGGGATCACCGCCTTCTTCTGCGCCTTGCGCATGCGGACCTTCATCTTGGATTTCTTGCGTTTGGGGACGGCCATGGCCTAGCTCCTTCTGGTGGTTTTTCGGGTTCGGGGTTTTCTTGCGTGATTCGGGGGCGCAGGTGTTTCGTGAGACGTACCCCCGAAAAGGGTGTCGAGCGCGGCCCAGGGGCCGGCGGCCTCCGGAACCGCCCCCTCCGCGGGATCCGGCCCCGTCCGCGGGGGGCGGCAGGAGTCGGAGCAGACGGGGTTGTTCGGCAGGGCGAGTAGAATAGCCTCCCGCAGGTCGGAAGTCAAGTCCACCTCCGTGACCTCGGGGCCGACGGGCAGGGAGAGGGCGATCTCGTCGCCGTAGACGCGCGAGAGCGGGCCGCCGCAGCGGCAGCAGGTGCCCTCGAAGAGCGCCTCCGCGCGGCCCTGCACGAGCAGCTCCGTCCCGAAGAGCTTCGTCTCGAGGCGCCAGCGCATCGGGCCGGCGGGGCGGACGACGTCCCGCGGCGAGGGGGGCCACTCGAGGGCCTCCCGCGGGTCCTCGCCCTCGTAGACGACCCCGTCGGGGCCGAGGCCGGCGATCGGCAGGATCACGGCGCGCGGCCCTTTCCCTCCAGACGCGTCAGGACGACCTTGCGCTCGATGTGGCGCTGGACCTCGGGCGGGACGAAGCGCGAGGTGTCGCCGGCGTAGGAGGCGATCTCCCGGACGATGGAGCTGGAGACGTAGGAGTGGTCCTCGCGCGGCATCAGGAAGAACGTCTCGATGTCCGGCGCGAGCTTGCGGTTGGTGAGCGCCATCTGGAACTCGTACTCGAAGTCGCTGTAGGCGCGCAGCCCGCGCAGGACGACGCGGGCGCCGACGGCGTGGCAGAAGTCGACGAGCATCCCCTCCATCACGCGCACCTCGACGTTGCCGAGCGCGTGCGCGGCCTCGCGCGCCATCTCGACGCGCTCGGCGCAGGAGAACAGCGCGCCGGGCTTCCACGACCCCGCCGCGACGGCGAGGATGACGCGGTCGAAGATGCCGCTGGCGCGCTCGAGCAGGTCCAGGTGGCCGAGCGTGAGCGGATCGAACGACCCGGGATAGACGATGAGGCTGGGGGGCTTCGCGTTCACGACGGGGGCAGACTCTACCACAACGGCCCCCGGAACGCCACCAAAAACGCCGCGCCGGAGCGGGTTGAACCGGGAGGGGGTTTCGGGTATACTGCCCCGCACGAACGCCATTCTCCTCCGAACGCCATGGAAAAGAGCACGATGACGATGAGCCTCGAGGACTACCTCGAGTGCATCTACATGCTGATTCTCGAGAAGAAGCCCGCCCGCGTGCGCGACATCGCCGCGAGCCTGGGCGTGAAGACGCCGTCGGTCGTCTACGGGATCAACGGCCTCAAGCGCCTCGGCTACGTCACGCAGGAGCCCTACGGCTCCGTCGAGCTCACCCCCGCCGGGCTCCAGCACGCCAAGGACATCCTCCGCAAGCACAAGCTGCTCACGACCTTCCTCGTCTTCATCGGCGCCTCGGAGGAGGCGGCCGAGGCGGACGCCTGCCAGTTCGAGCACGTGATCTCCCACGAGTCGCTCGCGGCGATCGAGGGCTTCCTCGAGCGCAACCGCGTGAAGGTGCGCGTCGGGCGGCTGTTCCAGTCGCGCGGACGCTAGCGCGCCGGGGTCGCGGCGCCGTCCGCCGCGAGCAGGTCGAGGAAGTCGACGACGAGGCGGGCGAGGCGGTCCGCGTGGCGCTCGGCGCAGTCGACGACGTCGTTGCCGTCGAGCAGCTTGCCCGTGACGCCGGCGGCCATGTTCGAGACGAACGAGAGCCCCGCGACGCGCATCCCGCACGCGCTGGCGACCATCGCCTCGGGGACGGTCGACATCCCGACGACGTCGGCGCCGAGGATGCCGTAGGCGCGGATTTCGGCGGGCGTCTCGAACGCCGGGCCGCACGAGAGCACGTACACGCCGTCGGTCAGCTCCAGCCCCTGGCGCGCGCCCGCCGCGCGCAGCGTCTCCGCCAGCGCCGGGTCGTAGACGCGGCTCTGGTCGGGGAAGCGCGGGCCGAAGGCCGGGTCGTGCGGGCCGCGCAGCGGCGTGAGCGGGGAGAGGCGCAGGTGGTCGCGCAGGATCACGATGTCGCCCGGCCGCAGCGTGGGGCGGATGCCGCCCGCGGCGTTGGTGACGAGCAGCGTCGGGCAGCCGAGGCGGTGCGTCAGGACCGCCGGCATCACCACGGGCTCCCACTCGCAGCCCTCGTACCAGTGCCGGCGCCCGCAGAAGACCAGCGCCGTGCCGCCCCGCGGCCCCTCGACGAGCAGCAGCCGGCCGTCGTGGCCGATCACGGTCGCCGCGCCGAAGCCCGCGATCTCCCCGTAGGGGACCTCCGCCAGGACGCGGAGCGAGGAGACGGCGCGGTTCCAGCCGGAGCCGAGGAGAAGGGAGGCGTAGGGATGCGCGTCGCGGAAGACGGGCGGAAGGGACGCGAGCGCGTCGCGGAAGATCTGGTCGTTCATGGAGGGCGGGTGCGGCCGCGGCCGCACGGAGGGGGAAAGGCCTAGCGGAGAGACTCGTCGACCTCGGCGTCGAGATCGGCCGGACGGGGCTCGGCCGGCTCCGCTTCGGGGGCGGGGGCGGACGCGGGCGGCTCGGCCACCGGCGCGGGAGCGGGCTCCGCGGCGGGCTCTGCCGGCTCGGCCGTCACCGGCGCGGGGGCCGGCTCTTCGACGGGAGCGGGCGCCGCCGGCGCCTCGGCGGGCGCGGAGGCGGGCGGTTCGAGGATGCGGCCGTCCTCGGAGACGGGGACGATCTCGCCGGAGGGAAGGGCGACCTCGTGGTCCTCCTCGAAGCGGAAGGAGGCGGAGAGGAGGCGGTTGGCGGCGTCGACGTCGCTGTAGTGGACGTAGGGGATCGAGCCGTCGGCGGCGGCGCGCTCGAGGGCGTCGCGGATGGGGCCCGCGGGGACTTCGCCGCCCTCGAAGCGGTTGGTCGTGTTCAGGCCGGTGAGGTAGCCCGTGGAGGGGTAGCGGGCGGGGGCGACGGTGTGGCCGGCGTTGTCCATGACCTTGCGGGCGTCCTTCTCGGAGAGCGGGTCGGCCATGCGGGAGATGGACCAGGCCGGGTCCCAGACGCCCGAGGTGTCCATCGAGGCGCGCATGTTGCGGGCGTGGTCCTCGACCTGCGCCGGGGTGTCGAGCACGCGCGGGGTGAGGAAGACGAGAATCTCGGAGCGGACGTTCTCCGTCTTCTCGCTGCGGAAGAGCCAGCCGAGCAGGGGGATGGAGCCGAGGATCGGAACCTTGGAGACGGTCTTGCTCGTGGAGTTCTCGGCCAGGCCGCCGAGGACGATCGTCTCGCCGCTGAGGACGGCGACGTCGGCGCCCATCTTGCGGGTGGTGAGGTTGGGGTACTCGGAGTCGCCGATCGTGCGGTAGCCGTCGTTGCTCTGGTACTCCTGGTTGATCGTGAGGGTGATGTAGCCCTTGTTGTTGATGCGGGGCGTGACGGTGAGCTTGACGCCGATGTCCTCGCTCTTGGTGTTCTGGGAGGTGTACGTGTCGTGGTAGGTCGAGTCGCCCTTCCAGTAGATGCGCTTGGTGTTCTCGATGACGGCCTCGGTGTTGTCCATCGTGGCGATGACGGGCGAGGACATGATCTTGGAGCGGTCGTCGGTCTCGACCGCGCGGAGGATGACGTCCATGTTGAGGTCGAAGAACGTAAGCCATCCGGTGATGCCGCCCGCGGAGCCGGCGGAGGTCAGGGAGCCGGCGGTCGTGAGCGAGGTGGTCGGCAGCGGCGTGCCGGTGCCGCCGCCGCCGCGGTCGGCGAAGGCGAACTTCGGGCCCTTGTCGCCGCCGCCCTGGAGCATGGCGCGCTGGACCCAGTCGGCGCCGGTCTCGAGCGTGTCGGTGAAGGCGATGGAGAGGATGACGGTCTCGATGACGACCTGCGAGCGCGGGATGTCGAGCGCGGTGACGATGCTGCGGAGGTTGTCCATGTCCGCGGCGCTGGACATGAGCACGAGCGCGTTGATGTCCTTGGCGGCGAGGATGGTGACGTTCTCGGAGTCGAGCTGGCCGACGCGGGCGCGGGTGCCGGCGTCCGCGACGGCGGCGCCGGCGGGGCGGCGCGAGAGGGTCGCGGGGGCGTCGTCGTCGACGGCGCGAGCGCCGGGACGGGCATCGGTCTCGGAGGCCTTCTTCTTGCTGATCAGGTCGTTGAGCAGCGTGGCGAGGTCCTCGGCGACGGCGTGCTCGAGGCGGAGGACCTCGACGAGGTACTCTGGCGCGGTCGGGATGTCGTGCTCCTGGATGATCTTGTCGAAGAAGTCCATGTTCGACGCGCGCGTGATGATCGTCATGATGTTCGTGCGCTCGTCGACGGTGATGGCGACCTTGCCGCGGATGAGGTTCTTGGAGGCGGCGTCGACGAGCGACGCGGCGCTCTCGGGGGCGGCGGGGGCCTCCTCCCGCTCGGGCGGGCGGTTGCGGAAGGTGACGCCGGGCGGGAGCTGGCGGCGCTCGCGGACGGGCGGGCCGGAGTCGGACGTGCGGACCGCCGTCGCGGGCTTGGAGGACGAGGACTCGTCCTCGCGCAGCGCCGTCACGATGCCCTCGAGGATCGCCTTGATGTCGGAGGCCTTCGCGTGCTTGATGTGGCGGAAGTGGATCTCCTCGAGGTTGAGGACGGGCTTGTCCATGTACGCGAGGACCTCGAGGATGCGGTTGACGTTCTCCGCCGCGTCGGTGATCATGAACGCGTTGGGGCGCTCCATCGTCTGGATCTTCGCGGAGGGGCGCATGAGGCTGTTGATGACGGGCTGCGCCTCGTCCAGGCCGATGTACTTGAGCTCGACGATGCGGGAGACGGTCTGCCCCTCCTCGGGCTGCGCGCCCTCGACGTCGCCGGGCATCGCGACGCGGGCGCCGCTGGTGGAGGCCTCGGCGGAGGGGACGACGCGGAGGATCTTCTCGCCCTCCTCGATCAGGACGATGCCGTTGAGGCTCAGCGCCTCGCGGATGACGCGCAGGTACTCCTCGTCCGTCAGCGGAACGTCGGAGGTCGTGCGCAGCGTGATCGTCGTCTTCGGGACGCCGGGCGACCAGATCGGCACGCGGCCGGTGCGGAGCGCGTACTCCATGATGACGAGGTCCGCCGCGGCGTCCTGGAAGTTGAGGGCGTTGGGCAGGTCGTCGTAGGGGATGACGGGCACGGAGCCCTTGCCGTCGGGCTGCGTGACGGCCTTGACCGTGCGGCCGCCGCCCCCGGGACGGGCGGCCCCGCCGGGCGCGGGCGGCTGGGCGCCGGGGCGGGCGCCGGGGACGTTCGGCCGGATCGGCGCGGGCTGGGGCGTCGGGGGCCGCCCCTGGCCGAGCGCGGGGTGGGCGACGGCGAAGGCGAGCAGGAGGGCGGCGGAGAGTCGGAGCTTGGGGATCATGGCGGGGAAACGGGCGTACGGGGTCGGAGGATCGCGCCGGGCTAGCTCCCGGCGGGGGCGCGCAGATAGGCGCAGTGGAGGGTGAAGTTGCCCTTGAGCCAGCCCTGGCGCTTGGGGTCGGGCGAGACGCGGAGCTCGCGGATCTCGAGCATCGCGCCGGTCGATTCGATGTCGTGGACGAAGCCGACGAGCGCCTCGAGCGTCCCCTCCCAGGAGCGGACCTCGATCGGGAGTTCGCAGACGCCGGCGACGACGGCCTCGTCCCGCAGGTCGTGGCGGAAGATGCGGACGCCGTGGCGGTCCGCGGCCTGGTCGAGCATCGTCATCCAGTAGGTCTCGACCTGCTGCCCGGGCGTGAAGACCGGCATGCGGTCCTTCACCGCGTCGTAGCGGGCGCGCCAGGCGTCCTCCGCCGCGATGAGGTTGCGCTGCATGCGGATGCGGCGCTCGAGCGAGGCGGCCTGGGCGCGGCGCTCGGAGATCGTGGCGACGCTGCGCCGGGCCACGGCGCCGACGATGCCGAAGAGGACGACGAAGACGGTGACGGCGAGCAGCGCCCGGTCGTGGCGGGAGAGGTTCATCGCGAGCCCTCCCCGCCGGCCGCGTCCCCGGGCGCATCCCCCTCCCCTTCGGCGGCGGCGAAGAGGAGGCGGAGGGTGAAGGTCGTGCGGTCGGTGTTGGCGTTCTTGGAGGGGCCCGTGACGAAGTCGTTGCGGGCGAAGAGGGGCGAGTCGCGGAGGCGGTTGGAGAGCTCGTAGGCGGGCGGCGAGGAGTGGGCGACGCCGTCGACCTCCGCCTGGCGGCGGGCCGCGTCGTAGCGCAGCTGCGCGAGCGTGACGTCCTCGGGCATCGCCAGCGAGACCTCGCGCAGGACCTCGAGCGGCGAGTACGTGCGGTCGGAGTAGCGGTCGATGATGGCGATGCGGGTGCGGACCTCGTCCACCGCCGCCTCCGCCGGCTCGAGGCGCTTCGCCTCCGCCTGCAGCGACTTGATGCGCGAGGAGAGCAGCGCCGGCCAGCCGAAGAGCGCCAGCGCCAGCGCCAGCCAGACCGCCGCCGCCCCGCCCGCGGAGAGCGCGAACGTGCGCCGCCAGCGGCGGTCGGAGAGCGCGGCCGTCCAGGCCTCGGGATAGAGCGAGAAGCCGGAGCCCTCGAGCGTCCGCAGCGCGGCGCCGAAGGCGGCCGGGGCGAGCGTGGCGGGGGCCGCGGTGCGCAGCTCGCGGCCGGAGGCGGACGCCGCCGCGGTGGCCGCGGCGAGCAGCGCCGAGCCGCCCGCGGCGAGCAGCAGCGGAGCCGCCGGCGCGGGGCCGCGGTCCATCTCCGCCTGCAGCAGCGCGAGGCGCAGCGCCGCGCGCAGCGAGGCGGCCGTGGCGGAGGCCGCGGCGCCGAGCGAGCGGACGAGGACCGGCGCGCGGTCCTCGAGCAGCAGCAGCGAGAGGCGGCCGTCCTCCTCGAAGAGCACGGGCTGGCGCCCGGATTCCGCCGCCGCCGGCGAGGCCAGCAGCGCCCGCGCGAAGCCGAGCGCCGCGGCGTCGACGCGCACGATGCGCGCCGCGTCCGCGCCCGCCGCCTCGCGCATCGCCTCCACGGCGTCCAGCGGGGCCGCGGCGGCGAGGACGAGCGTCCCCTCCCCCTGGCGGCGCAGCGTCTCGTGCGCGAAGACCATGCGCTCCGGCTCGAGCGGGGCCTCGAGCTCCATCTGGTTGCGGGCGATGACGGCGACCTCCTCCGGATTGGCCGTCGGGACGAGGAGCGCCTTGAACAGCACGTCGGACGTCGAGAGGGCGAGGGTCAGCCCCTCCGAGCCGCCCGGAGGGGCGCCCGCTCCGCACGCGGCGGGCTCGCCGGGGCGCGCGCGGGAGGCGCGCGCCCACGAAAGCCCGTCGCCCTCGCGGACGACGCCGATGGTGGAATCCTTCTTCATGGGGATGGACGACCCTCCGCGGGGCCGCCCGCGAAGGGGTCCCGCCGCCGGGAAGGGGCGACGGCTCCAGTATGCCAGAAACGGGGCGAAAACGCAAAGGAAACCGCGCGGAGGCGCGTCAGGCCCCCGGCGAGCCCCCGGAAGGCGGCTCCCGGCGCTCCTCCTCCAGCCGCCGGAGCCGCTCCTCAAGCCGCGCCGCGTACTGCGCGATGCGGGCGATGTCGTTCTCGTTGCGGGAGAGCGTCCGGCTGATGACGAAGACGGCCAAGAGCAGCGAGAGGAACGCCACGCCGGCCATCGTCGAGCCCCATTCCATGCCGAAGTACCGGCGGACCGCCTCCAGGACGACCGGGAAGAACGCGAGCAGCAGGATCGCCAGCGAGGGGACGACCCAGAGCAGCGCGTAGCGCTCCTTGAGCTGCGTGCGGCGGATGGACTCGAACGTCGCCAGCAGCAGGAGCATCGCGCCGGCGGACGCCGCGGCGCGGATCCGCCCGAGCTGCGAGGCGCCGGAGAGGAGGAACAGCTCCGCGACCGCCCAGGCCGCGACGGCGGCGACGGCGAGCGCGAAGAGCGCATAGAGGGCCCTGCGAAGGGGCGTCATCGTCTTCATGGGGGCCAGTATAGGCGGCCCCCCGTCCCCGCGCAAGGAAAAACTCCCCGCACCCTTTCCCGCCCTCCCCGCATGGAGATTCGCCGACCGTGTTTGAATCTCCCCGTACTCTTCCACGTATTCTTTCCCCGCCCCTCGCGCTCCTCCCAGCGGTGATCTTCGCCGACCGTGTTTCAAACTCATGCAATCCTTCGCTTCTGCAGCAGAGAATTCGATACAAACAAAACGATGTTTTGGCATCGTGCGAATGCGGCGGATGGGGCCGGCCGGTTCGCCGGCGGACCGACGGACTCCGGCGGACTCTCGCGCGTCTTGCGAGGGACGCGGCGCTGTGATAGACTCCCCGCCGATGAACGACAAGGACCTTTCCTCCGACTCCTGGGCGCGGGAGCGCGCCGGCGGCTGGGCCGCCGCGCTCGCCGGCGCCGAGGGCCCCCGCGGCCGAGGACCCGCCGCGCCGGGGCGGGACCTGCCGTGCCGCGATCGCGTCGTCGCACTGCTGGACGAGCTCGTCGACCTCGCCGCCCCGCTCTGCGGCTCCGGCGCCGCCCTCGCTCCCGCCGCGGACCGCCTCGCCGCCGCCGCGGAGGAGCTCGCCGCCTGCATCGAGCCCGTCCGCGCCCACTACACCTGCCCCGTCCTCGGCGTCGGCCGCGGCGGGGACGCCGCCGCGTTCGCCCGCGCCGCCGCCGCCGGCTTCCTCGACTCCCTTCCCGCAATCCGCGCGGCCCTCCGCGAGGACCTCCGCGCCGGCTACGAGGGCGATCCCGCCGCCCGCTCCGAGCAGGAGGTCGCGATGTCCTATCCCGGCTTCTACGCGACCGCCGTCCATCGCGTCGCGCACCGCCTCTGCGAGCTCGGCGTCCAGCTGCTGCCGCGCATGATGAGCGAGCTCGCCCATTCCCGCACGGGCATCGACATCCACCCCGGCGCCACGATCGGCCCCGGCTTCTTCATCGACCACGGCACCGGCGTCGTCATCGGCGAGACCTGCACCATCGGCCGCCGCGTCAAGCTCTACCAGGGCGTCACGCTCGGCGCGCTCTCGTTCGCGAAGGACGAGGACGGCAACCTCGTCAAGGGCATCAAGCGCCACCCCGACGTCGAGGACAACGTCGTCGTCTACGCCGGCGCCACCATCCTCGGCGGGAAGACGCGCATCGGGCACGATTCCGTCATCGGCGGCAACGTGTGGCTCGTCCACTCCGTCCCGCCCCACAGCAAGGTGCTCAACGCCCAGCCCTCCCCGCGCGTCCGCACGCCCGGCGTTCCGGACACGGACGAGTTCGTCGGCGGCGACGGCATCTGAGGCCGCGCCCCGCCGCGCCGTCCGCTACACGTGGAGGACGCCGCCGTCCCAGCGGCGGGTTTCGCCGCCGAGGACCAGCGTCGCGGACACGCCCTCCGGCGCGAAGGCCTCGCCGTGCCAGGCGCCGTCCGTGCCGCGCGCGATGTCGAGGCGCACCTCGCCGCCCGACGGGTGCGGCACCGCGCAGCGGATTGCGGCGAGCGGCCCCGGCTGCGGCTCGATGCGCACCGCGGCGAAGCCGGGCGCGGCCGGACGGATGCCGGCGACGGACGCGAGAGCGTGGTACATCGGGTGCGAACCCCATGCGTGGCAGTCCGAGCGCGTCGGCTCCGGCTGCTCGAGCACGGTCTTCATCCCGAGCGGCTCCAGCGTGAACCACAGGTCGAAGCAGCGGTACATGTCGAGCGGACGGTGCAGCGCGCGGAAGGCGTCGATGAGGTACGAGCGGTAGTAGACGGTCGTGCGGTCGAGGTCCTCCGCCGTCGCGAGCGCCTCGCCGAACGCGGCCTCGCGCCCCGCCGGGACGAACCCGCCCATCGCCGCCATGCACTGCGTGTGCTCGATGAACTTCGTGTGCGCCGCGTCCTCGGCGAAGAGGTTGCGCGCGTCGTCCCAGTAGACGGCCGCGACCGCGCGGCCGACGCGCGCGGCCTGGCGCCGGTCCCACGCGGCGATCTCCGGGTCGCCGGCCCAATCCTCGACCGAGGCCGCCATGCGCAGCGCCCATGCGAGGTGCAGGTTGTTCACGGGGCTTGCGCAGCCGATGTCGCCGTTCGGCGCCATGCCGCCCCACCACGAATAGTTCCAGTCGACGAAGTTCCACCCGCGCGGGCAACGCGCGAGGCCGTCGTCCCCGATGTGCCCGCACCAGGCGTTCAGCACGGAACGGACGCCGTCGAGGCGCTTGCGGACGAACGCCCTGTCGCCGCGCCAGAGCATGTAGTCGGCGACCATCTGGACGAAGTGCAGTGCGTAGGGCGGGATGACCTGCGGCTCGTCCGGCGACTGGCGCGACTGCGTGAGCCCCGACTCGCCGCGCGTGCGGTCGAGCACCGTCATCGCCTTGCGCGGGAGCCTGTCGTCGCGCGTCGTCGCGTAGGTCGCGAGCATCTCCAGGCGCGAGTCGCCCCCGTACATGAGCTGCTCGTAGTAGGGGCAGTCGAAGAAGCTTTCGTGCGAGCACATCTGCAGCGTGCGCTCCATGATGCGGAGCGCGCCGCCCCAGCGCGCGTCGCTCGACTCGAAGCGGTAGGCCCAGTCGATCGGGTAGCCCGTCTCGCGCAGCGAGAACGAGAGGATCGCGAGCGGCTCGTCCGCGGTGCGGACGACGATCTCGACGAACCGGCCCGCCTCGAACCACAGCGGCTCGAAGGTCCACGGCTCGTTCCCGCCCGGCGCGACGAACGCGTCCGCGAGGCCCTGGAAGTACTTGCCGTCGATCTCGTCGCGCGGCCCCTTCTCGGTGCCGGTCGTCCCCTTGAGGAGCGCCTCGGCCCAGCGGATCGAGACGTCCGCCCCGCGCCCGCCGGACACGACGAGCCGCGGGAACGCGCAGACGTACTGCTCCAGGTCCACGATCGCGCGCTGCGCCGAATGCGCCGGCACGACGACCGGGGCGCCGCCCTCGAGCGGACCCCGCCACGCCGCCGCGAGCGCGGCGTCGGACTCCGCCGTGCGCACCGGCTCCTTCCCGAAGTCCGCGAGCGCGCCGCCGGGCGCGCCGGCCTTGCCCTCCGGCACCGCCGCGGCGAAGCGCACCGCCCCGCGCCGCGGGAACGACTGGCGCATCTCGGGGAGCGTCCCGGGCGTGAGGTTGTGCCAGTCGTCGATGTCGTTCGGCGCCGCGCGGAAGCGGGTCGCGAGGCCGTTCTCGGCCGCGGGCGCCCAGCCCTCGCCCTCGCCGCGCTCGAAGCCCCAGGCGTGCGCGCGGCCGTCGAGCCGCGTGCGCGCGCCGACGGCGAGGTAGGCGCCCTGGACCTGGTCGTAGGGGTTGTAGAACGAGTAGCCCGCGAGCGGCAGCGCCTCCCACGTCTCCGGCGCGGTGTCGAGCAGCTCGTCGAAGGGCCTGCCCGCGTGGAGGAGGAAGCCGGGGCGGTCCGCCGTCGCGTGGCCGGCGTGCTGGAGATGGGTGCCGCGGCCGGGCCACCAGACGCGCGCGACGATCGTGTGCTCGCCGGCCGCGAGGCGCGCCCGGTAGGTCTCGTAGAACCACGAGTTGTGCAGCCCGCGCTCGCTGCCGAAGCCGGCCCAGGCGCCGTCGACCCACAGGTCGTAGCGCTGGTCGGCCGTGACCTGCAGGAGGATCTCGGCGTCCCGCTCGAGGCGGAACCGGCGGCGGAACGCCCACACGCCGGGCGCGGCGCCGGCGTCGCCCGCGGCGCGGATCCATTTCGCGCGCCAGCGGGAGCCGCCCCAGTTGAACTTGGAGAAGTCGCAGTCGAGGTCGCGCTCGGCGACGATTCGCTCCACGCGCGTGGCGGCATGGGTTTCACAGGAGAAGCGGATCGGCTCGTCGGAGGTGGCCATCGGGAAAGGAGCGTTCATGGCAATGTCGTTCATGACGGGAAAAGGGCGAAGTGACGTTCGAAAACGGCGTTGGTGGATCCAGGACGGGGTGACGTTTGAAAACGGCGTTGGTGGATATAGGACGGGGTGACGTTCGAAAACGGCGTGGTTGACCCAGGACGGAGTGACGTTTGAAAACGCGTTGGATGGCCATCAATTCTACCCTACCTCCGGCTCTTCCTTCAAGCCCCTCTTGCATTCCTATCGTTCCTGCCGTTTCTGGACCTTTCTATGCCGTATTGGGTCATTCTGCGCATATTTGGGTCATTCTGTGCATCCTTGGGTTGTTCTGTGCATTCTTGGGTCATTCTGTGCTTCCTCATCTCCCTGAACATTTTATTCGCCGACCGTGTTTAATTTTTGCTTGCTTTTCCGCTATCACTGCGGTAAACTCCGCCATTGTTCCGCCCTTCCATCCCCCTACCGCCCGCCCTTTCTTCCCCCTACCGCCCGCATTTTCTCTCCCACCTGTCCGCCCTTCCCGCCCCTCCCGGCACTCCCTCCGCCCCTCCGCCATGCAAACCTACGGTCTTCTCGGCTCCATGCGAGACGTCGATCCGAACCTCTTCGCCCATCCCGAAGAGAATCTGCTCACCGAGCTGACAGACCTCGCGTTCGAAAGCGCCTGCCACGGCCTCGCCTTCGTTCTGGGCGGGCTCGACGCCTTCGCCCGTCGCGCCGAGCGCCGCGCCCGCTACGAATACGAACGCCGCGACCGCGAGCTCAAGGATCGCTTTCTCGCCCGCGTCCGCGCGCTTCAGGGCACGCCCGAGGACTCCTCCGAGACCTACTGGGCAGCCGTCCAAGACTTCACCCGCGCCCGCGACGAGCTGCGCGAGGAGCGGGACCGCGGCATCGTCC
>CAMOEO010000024.1 GCA_946612175.1 uncultured Verrucomicrobiota bacterium | reverse complement strand
TCTTCTCGACGAGCCTCGGGTCGACCGAGCCCGAATACGAATCCAGCAGCAGCCGCTCGTTGCTTTCCTGCGGCGCCTCGGGCGGAACGAGGTCGATCCGGGAATCGTAGAAGCGCGGGAAGAACGCTGCCGCGTGCGCGGCGAGGAGCGAGGCGAACGTCTCGCCGTCGAACTGCGCGAGCGCGCGCTCGAACGCCTCGAAGGAAAGCGGGCGGTCCCGCACGTCGACGAGCAGGACGGCTTCGTGCGCCGAAACGACGGCGACGCGGTCGCCGTCGGCGACGACGTCGCCGTCCGTTTCCAGCACGCGGACCATGCCGCAGAAGTGCAGGCCGTCGTTCGTCTTCACCGTCGAGAGGACCGCGCGGCCGCGCGCCTCCGTCGAGAAGGCGTCCCATCCGCCGTAGCCGGGGTAGTCCAGGAGTTCGTGCTGCGGGAGCGAGAGCGCGAGGGAGAACGGCGCGCCGGCGCGGTCGACGCGGAGGACGAGCGGGCCGTCCGCGCCGCGCGAGCAGTCGACGAACGCCAGGCGGGACCACGTCCCGCCGTCGTCGGTCCAGCGGACGGTGCTGACGCCGTTCTCGAGGTCGAGCTCGCGCGAGTAGTCGCGGAACGCGCCGTCGGTCCCGCAGCGAATCCGCAGGTCGAACGCGGGGAAGAACTTGCCCGAGCGCCCGAGCCCGCCGGCCGACTTGAGCGCGTCGGGGTAGAGCCGTTCGGCTTCGGCGAAGCGCCCTTCTGCGAGCAGGCGGCGCACCTCGGGCAGTAGCGGCGCGAGGTCGGGCAGCTCGCCGTGGATCGCCCAGTTGAAGAGCGCCTCGTGGTTGAGCGCGACGCGCTCGTCGGACGCGCGCCCGTGGACGAGCGCGCCGAGGCGGCCGTTGCCGAGGGGCGACGCCTCGCGCCAGTCCCGCGCGGGCTGCGCCTGCAGGAGGACCTTCTGCACCGCCGCCCTCCCCTATCGCGAGACCTCGAGCGCCATCGCGTGCTCGGGGCAGGTGAAGGGGTCCTCGTGCTTGGAGCAGTTCACGCAGCCCGTGTAGAGCTTGTACATGATCGCGTGCTTGTCGATCTCGCGGAAGCCGAGGCTCTCGAAGAACCCGACCGCGTAGGTGAGCACGACGATCTGCGCGACGTGCAGCGCGCGGAGGCGATCGATCTGGGCCGCCACGAGCCGCCGGCCGACGCCCTGCCGGCGCACGGCGGGGGCGACGCAGACCGACTGCAGCTCGGCGCTCGTGCGCAGCTCGTCGCCGATCTCGGGCCAGAGCCCGTAGCACACGGCGCCGACGATCTCCCCGCCCGGCGTCTCGGCGACGAGGAAGCGGTCGAGGTTCCCGATGACGTTGCTGAGCGGCCGGACGAGCAGCGCGTCCGCGTGTTCCTTGATCAGGCCGTAGATCGCGCGGGCGTCCTCGAAGCGCGCGGGACGGATCGAGACCGCCGGATGTTCTTCGTGTTCCATGCGCCCGGATTCTACCACGTTCCGCCCCGGAAGTCATCCGCCCCGCGCCGCCCGCCCGGACCGGACGGAGACGTTCCCCCGGCGGACCTGCCGCGACAGCGATCGCGGGAGAGGATCCGTCACGTCGGCCGGAATTCGGAAAGCCGCGCCGCCGTGGCGCGGACGAAGGACTCGATCGTGCGCAGGCGCGGGGCGGGGAGGTCGAGGCGCGGGTGGCGCGCGAAGCGGAAGGAGGCGGCGAGAGAACGGAGGCGGGCGCGCAGGGAGGGGGTTAGGCGCGCCGCGGCGGCCTCGTCGAAGTCCGGATAGAGGACCGGGCGGCGCGTGGCGGCGTAGCGGCCGAGGTTCGCGAGGTCGTCCTCCATCGCAAAGGGGAAGAGGGAGAGGCCGTGGTCGAACGCCGGCGCGAGGCCGCGCGGCTCGTTCGTCGCGTTGTCGACGAGCAGGCCGACGTTGCCGAGGTGCCGGTCCTCGTTCCGGATCAGGGCGTCGAGCACGAGGATCCTGCGCAGGTCCGGCAGGAACGCGGGCGCGAAGCCGCGGAGGAAGTCCTCGAGCTCGTCGAGCGTTCTCGCGGGCGTGAGCCGGGCGAGCGGGACGAACGAGGTCCGCTGCGACGTGAAGAGCGGGCAGGTCGAGCAGAGGCGCCCCTTGAACCGGGCGAGGCCGTAGGCGACGTGCGGGACGCCGAGCGCGGCGGCGACCTGCGCCGCGTGGAACTCGCTCTGCGGTTCCCGGCCCGTGTTCGCCGCACCCTCGCTGCCGCCCTTGAAGAGGACAATCTCGCCCCCGATGCGCCGCCAGCATTTCGGCAGCGCGCCGTTCGTCGTGTATTCCGGCGAACTGCGCACCGACGTGCGGACGTAGGAGCCGTAGCCCGTGAACGCGAGCCACGCCAGCACGCGGGAGAAGGGGTTCTCGTAGAGGTTCACGTCGGCCCAGCGGCCGGGGAAGCCGTCCTCGGCGATCCAGTGGACGTCCTGCAGGGAAAGGCCGCGGCTCACGGCGAGGATGCCGCGCGTGTCGCGCTCGTTGAGCCCCTGCTTCGCGAGGAAGCTGCGGACGTAGGCGCGGTTCGCGGGAATCGTCCGGCCGCGCAGCCAGCGCCCGAGCGCCTCGTCCGTGGGCGCATCGCGCATCTCCAGCGGCAAAAGGCGCCTCGCGGCGGGGAAGACGCGCTCGATGCGGACCTCCTGCCGGCCGCCGCGATCGGGCAGCCAGTCGAAACGGAGCAAATCCGCGTCCCTGTGGCGAAGCGTGAACATGCCGCGAAGTCTACCACACGACCTCCGTCCCGCGCAACTTGACGGCCAGGCGTCCTGGCGTCCCTGCACGCCGATCTGAAATCGGGAGGAGACGGTCAGGCGAGGAAGGGACGAATGGCGGACTCGACGCCCGCCTTGAGCTCCGCGAGGCGCGACGGCGTGCGGGCTTCGGCGATGAGGCGGAGGTAGGGCTCGGTGTTGGACTTGCGGACGTTGACCCATCCGTCCGGCCAGTCGTAGCGCACGCCGTCGAAGTCGAGGACGCGGTCCGGCGGCGGAAGCGTCGCCGCCCACGCGCGGACGGCCGCGAGCGCGCCGTCCTTGTCCGGAACGGTGTAGTTGCACTCGCCGCTGTTGGCGTAGACGTCGATCTCCTTCACGAGGTCGGCGAAGGTCCGTCCCTCGCGCTTCGCGGCCGCGGCGCGGGCGAGCACGATCGAGGCGCAGAGCATCGCCGAGTCGCACCCGTGGAAGTCGCGGAAGTAGTAGTGCCCCGCCAGCTCGCCGCCGACCGCCGCATGCAGCTCCCGCAGCTTCACCTTGGCGAACGCGTGCCCCACCTTCCAGAGGTGCGGCTCGCCGCCGAGGGCGGAGATGCGCTCCGTCACGCCGCGAGAGGTGCGGATGTCGCAGAGCACGCGCGCGCCGGGCTCCTCCTCGAGGTAGTGCTCCGCGAGGATCGCCGTCATCGTGTCGGGCCGGACGAACGCCCCGGAGGCGTCGACGAACGCGACGCGGTCCGCGTCGCCGTCGAAGATCACGCCCAGGTCCGCGCCCGTGCGCACGACCTCCGCCGAGAGCTGCGCCGTCGCCTCCGGGAGGAGCGGGTTCGGCGGATGGTTCGGGAACGTGCCGTCGAGCGTCTCGTTGAGGTACGTCGCGTTCGCGTCGCCGAAGAGCCGGCGCGCGACCAGCGCCCCCACGCCGTTGGAGCAGTCGACCACGATCCGGGTGCCGGAGAGGTCGGGCGCAAAGAGCGACTGGAAGCGCACGTACTCGTCCAGCGGGTCGATCCGCCGCACCGCGCCGGGCACCGCCGCCTTGGGGGGCAGCCCCCCCGCGATCGCGGCCTCGAGCTCGCGCAGCCCCGAGTCCTCGCCGACGGGCAGCGCGCCCTTGCGCGAGATCTTGAGCCCGTTGTACTCCTTCGCGTTGTGCGAGGCCGTGATCATCACGGCGGCCGCGTAGCCCTTCTCGCCCGTGAGCCAGTAGGTCATGGGCGTCGTGCAGAGGCCGGCGTCGTCGACGCCGGCGCCCGCCTCCGTGAGCCCGCGGGACAGCGCCTCGAACAGCTCGGGGGAGCTGGTGCGGGCGTCGCGCCCGACAAGCACCCGGTCGGCGCCGAGCAGCGCGGGCAGGCAGCGGCCGATGCGATAGACGGTATCGGCGTTGAAGTCGGCGTTCCAGACGCCGCGGATGTCGTATGCGTGAAAGGCGCCCATGTCGGCCTCTCCTTGCGGGCGGGGGTGGCTATTTCTTCGCGAGCTTCGCCCAGGAGTCGCGAAGGGTGGAGGTGCGGTTGAAGACCGGCGCGCCGGGCTTCGAGTCGACCGGATCCGGGAAGAAGTAGCCGAGGCGCTCGAACTGCACGGGGCCGCCCGCGCTCGTCGCGTCGCGCAGCGCGGGCTCGCAGAGCGCGGTCGCCTCCTTGCAGGACTCCGGGTTGAGGAACTCCTTGAAGTCGCGGTCGGCGTCGGCGTCCGGGTTCTCGACCTGGAAGAGGCGGTCGTAGAGGCGCACGGGGAGGGAGACCGCGGTGGCGGCGTCGACCCAGTGGATCGTGCCGCGCACGGCGTGGCCGTCGGGCGCGTTGCCGCCGAGCGACGCGGGGTCCCACGTGCCGTGGATCTCCGTCACGTTGCCGGCCGCGTCCTCGACGACGCCGGTGCACGTGAAGAGGCACGCGTACTTGAGGCGCACCTCGCGGCCGACCGCGAGGCGGTAGAACTTCTTCGGCGGGTCCTTCATGAAGTCGGCGCGCTCGACCCAGAGCTCGCGGCCGAAGCGCACCTTGCGCGTGCCGGCGGCGGGGTCCTCGGGGTTGTTCACGGCGTCGCACTCGTGCGTTTCGCCCTCGGGCATGTTGTCGATGACGAGCTTCACCGGGTCGAGCACCGCCATGCGGCGCGCGGCGGTCCTATTGAGCACGTCGCGCACGGCCTGCTCGAGGATGCCGACGTCCGTGGTCGAGATGAACTTCGTGACGCCCACGCCCTCGCAGAACGCGCGCACCGCCTCGGCCGGGTAGCCGCGGCGGCGCAGGCCGCAGAGCGTCGGCATGCGCGGGTCGTCCCAGCCGGAGACCTTGCCGAGGTCCACCAGTTCGTGGAGCTTGCGCTTGCTCATCACGGTGTAGGTGATGTTGAGGCGGGAGAACTCGCGCTGGTGCGGGCGGATCTTCATGCCGCCGCGCTCGACGAGCATCCCCATCTCGTCCATGCGATCGACGACCCAGTCGTAGAGCGGGCGGTGCACCTCGAACTCGAGCGTGCACATCGAGTGCGTGACGCCCTCGAGCGCGTCCTCGATCGGGTGCGCGAAGTCGTACATCGGGTAGACGCACCACTTGTCGCCGAGGTGGTAGTGCGACGTGTGCATGATGCGGTAGATGACCGGGTCGCGGAAGTGGATGTTGGGCGACGCCATGTCGATCTTCGCGCGCAGGCAACACTCGCCGTCCTTGTACTTCCCGTCGCGCATGTCGTGGAAGCGCGCGAGGTTCTCCTCGGGCGACGTATCGCGCCACGGGCTGGGGATGCCGGGCTCGGTCGGGATGCCGCGGTGCTTCTTCCACTCCTCCTGGGAGAGGAAGCAGACGTAGGCCTGGCCGGCCTTCACGAGATTCTCGGCGATCTCGAACATCGTGTCGAAGTAGTCCGCCGCGCTGTAGAAGTGCTCGCCCCAGTCGAAGCCGAGCCAGCGGATGTCCGTCTTGATGTTTTCGGCGAACTCGTCGGACTCCTTGCTCGGGTTCGTGTCGTCGAGGCGCAGGTGGCACTCGCCGCCGAACTTCTTCGCCATGCCGAAGTCGACGCAGATCGCCTTGGCGTGGCCGATGTGGAGGTAGCCGTTGGGCTCCGGGGGGAAGCGGGTGACGACCTTGCCGCCGGTGCGGCCGGCGAGGACGTCGCCCTCGATCCACTGTTCGAGGAAGTGCTTGGGCTTGTCGGCGGAATCGCCCGCCGCGGCGTTGGGGTCTTCGTTCATGCGTGGGAAGGCCGCGGGGTTGCGCGGCTACGGGGCGGATTCTACACCAAACCCGCCGTCCGGTTCAACCCGGACCGCGCGGGTGTTGCCGCGAAGGCCGAACCTATGGTAGACTCGCCTCCATGAACGACGCGAGCGCCCTCCCCTCCCCGCCGCCCCCGGCGGCCGCCGACGCCCGCCCCGCCCCGCGCCCGCTGCGCGTGATGGTCAGCGCGGGCGAGGTCTCCGGCGACATGTACGCCGCCGCGATCGTGCGCGAACTGCGCCGTCTGCGGCCGGATCGCCCCGTCGAGGTGTTCGGACTCGGCGGCGACCGCCTCCTCGAGGCGGGCGCAGACCTCTTCGAGCACGCGTCGCGGACCGGCGTCATCGGCTTCTGGGAGGTCGCGCGCCGCGCCCGGTTCTTCGCGCGCCTCCTGCGCCGCATGAAGGCCGCGCTCGCGGAGCGCCGCCCCGACCTTCTGCTCACGGTCGACTATCCGGGGATGAACCTGCGCCTGGCCGCGGAGGCGAAGCGGCGGGGCATCCCCGCGGTGCACTACGTCTGCCCCCAGGTCTGGGCGTGGCACCGCGACCGCATCCCGAAGATCGCCGCGGCGCTCGACCGCCTGATCACCCTCTTCCCCTTCGAGCCCGCGCTGTTCGACGGCACGGGGCTCGACGTCCGCTTCGCCGGGCACCCGCTCGTGGAACAGGTCGCCGCGTCGCTCCGCGAGGCGGCGTCCGCCCCGCCGCTTCCGTGGCGCGAGGGGACGCGCCGCGTCGCGCTTTTCGCCGGAAGCCGCCGCAACGAGGTGCGCCGCATCTTCCCCGACGTCCTCGCCGGCGCCGCGCTCGCCGAGGAACGCCTCGGCGAGCCCTGCACGTTCCTGCTGCCCGTCCCGACCGCGGAGCGCGCGGCGGACGTCCGCGCCGCCGTCGCCGCCGCACGCCGTCGCCCCGATCGCGTGGAGGTCGTCGAGGGGCGTTCGCGCCAGATCCTGCACGAGGCGGAGGCGGCGGTCGTGAAGAGCGGAACCTCGACGCTCGAGGCGGCGATCGTCGGCTGCCCGCAGGTCGTCGTCTACCGCGTCGGCTGGACGACCTACCGGATCATGCGCCATCTGCTCACGGGCGTGCGATGGATCGGGCTCGTAAACATCGTCCCGGGCCGTTCCGTCGCGAAGGAGCTGATCCAGTACGGCCTCACGCCCGAGGCGGTCGCGGACGAGCTTGTCGCGCTCCTCTCCGACCCCGCGCGCCGCGCCGAACAGCTCGCCGCCTACGAGGAGACGCGCCGCCTTCTCGGCGGCGAGGGCGCGGCGGCCCGCGCCGCGGCGCTCGTCGCCGAGCTGCTTCCGCCCCCCACGATCGCATGCGGGGCGCGCCCCGCTTGACACGGCGCGGGACGGCGTGCTAGGAAGGGAATCGATGCGCGGCGCACACGCCTGCGAATGCACGCCCCTGCGCGTACGCGTAGCCTTCTCTCTCCGTTCCCGTCCGTACTTGTCCCGCCCTATTTTCCGCGTTCTCCTCTTCAACCTCTTCAACCCCTTCAACCTCTTCAACCACTTCAACCCCTTCAACCCATCCCGCCCATGAGCACGCTCGTCATCGTCGAATCCCCCGCCAAAGCCCACACCGTCGGCCGCATCCTCGGCCCCGACTACAAGGTCATGGCCTCCGTCGGCCACATCCGAGACCTCCCCGAGCACCAGGAGGGCATCAAGCGCGAGGAGCTGCCCGACGGCCGCATGCGCTTCACGCCGACCTACGTCGTCCCGCCCGAGAAGGAGAAGGTCGTCGCCGGCCTCGCCTCCGCCGCGCGCCAGGCCGACGAGATCCTCCTCGCGAGCGACCCCGACCGCGAGGGGGAGGCCATCGCCTGGCACCTGCGCGAGGAGCTCCGCTCGCGCCTCGGCGCCCGCGGCGACCGCCCCTTCCGCCGCATCGAGTACCACGAGATCACCCCCCGCGCCGTCCGCGCCGCCCTCGCCGCCCCGCACGACATCGACCAGCGCCGCGTCGACGCCCAGCAGGCGCGCCGCTGCATCGACCGCTACCTCGGCTTCCGCCTCTCCCCGCGCGTCGCCCGCGCCGTCCGCGGCGGGTCCAGCGCCGGCCGCGTCCAGTCCGTCGCCCTCCGTCTCGTCTGCGACCGCGAGCGCGAGGTCTCCGCGTTCGTCCCGACGCCCTACTGGGAGTTCAGCGTTCTGCTCGCCCGCGAGGCGGCGCCCGACGCCCCCTTCGCCGTCCGCCTCCGCAAGCTCGACGGCGCCCGCGCCGAGGTCCGCGACGAGGCGCTCGCCGCCCGCGTCGAGGCCTTCCTCGGCGCCGCCGCCTACGCCGTCCGGGACATCGTCCCGAAGCAGGTCCAGAAGCGCCCCGGCCCGCCCTTCACCACCTCCACGCTGCAGCAGGCCGCCTCCAACGCCCTCGGCTTCGCCCCCGACCGCACGATGCGCCTCGCCCAGGACCTCTACGAGTCCGGCCTGATCACGTACATGCGCACGGACTCCACCAACATCGCGCCCGAGGCCCGCGAGGCCGCCGCCCGCTACATCGAGGGATCCTACGGCAAGGAGTTCGCCGACCCGCACAACTACGCCACCCGCAGCAAGACCGCCCAGGGCGCCCACGAGTGCATCCGCCCCACCGACCCCGCCGCCGCGCCCGACGCCGTCGCCGCCGGCCTCCCCGCCGGGCGCGACGCCGCCGACCTCGCCCGCCTCTACCGCCTCGTCTGGGAGCGCTTCGTCTCCTCGCAGATGGCCCCCGCCGTCTCCGAGGTCTCCACCGCGACCGTCGACGCCTCCGCGCCCGCGCCCGCCGGCGCCCCCGCCTCCGCCGAGCTCACCGCCTCCGCCTCCCGCCTCCTCTTCCCCGGCTTCCTCGCCCTCCGCGGCGCCGCCGCCGTCGCCCGCGCCGACGCGGCCGACGCCGAGGGCGCCTCCGACGAGGCCGACGACGCCCTCGCCGCCCTCCCCCCGCTCGTCCCCGGCGAGGCCCTCCGCCGCGACGCCGTCCGCCCCGAGCGCAAGGAGACGCGCCCGCCGCCCCGCTTCAACGAGGCCTCCCTCGTCCGCGAGATGGAGGCCCGCGGCATCGGCCGCCCCTCCACCTACGCCAGCATCATCAAGACGCTCAAGGACCGCCGCTACGTCCGCAGCGAACGCCGCGTCCTCTCCCCCACCCCGCTCGGCGGGCAGGTCTGCGACTGGCTTGTCGCCAAGTTCCCCGACTTCATGGACGTCGGCTACACCGCCGAGATGGAGGAGCGCCTCGACCGCTCCCAGGACCCCGGGACCCCCGGCGACTGGCAGGACCTGCTCTCCGACTTCTACCGCCAGTTCCTCGGCTGGCTCGAGGGGGCCAAGGAATGGGCCCCGACCTCCGCCGTCGCCGACCTGCTCGACGCCTTCCGCTCCGTCCGCGACTGGCAGCCCCCCCGCAAGCTCGGCGCCCGCACCTACGACGACCGCAAGTTCGTCCAGGACCTCGCCTACGACGTCATGCGCGAGCCCCGCCCCCGCGCCCGCGACCGCCGGCCCGACAAGCCCTACCGCTTCGAGCGCCCCGCCGGCGAGCTCCCCGCCGGCATCGTGACCCGCCCCCAGTTCGAGGCCCTCGGCCGCACCCTCCTGCGCTACCGCGACCAGGTCCCCGGCGCCGACGGCATCCTTCGCGCCGCCGGCCTCGGCTCCCTCCTCGAGGCCGCCGCGCCCTCCCCCTCCGGCGACCGCACCGCCGCCCTCGTCGAGGCGCTCTCCAAGTATGGCCCCGCCCCCGACGACGAGCGCTTCTTCCGCTCCCTCGAGTCCCAGCTCGCCTCCGGACGCCGCCTCAGCCCCCGCCAGGAGCCCTGGGTCGCCCGCCTCTTCCTCAACGCCCGCGATCGCATCCCCGCCGCCGAGTTCGAGGCCCTCCGCACCCGCTTCGGCATCGAGGACGCCCCCGGCGAGCGCGTCGACCACGACCGCGCCGAGGCCGTCGTCTCCGCCCTCGCCGCCGTCACCGCCTGGGCCGAGCCCGCCGCCCGCCGCAAGGGCGGCCGCGTCTTCGACGACAAGTCCTTCTACGCCTCCGTCGCCGCCCAGTTCGGCACGCGCGGCGCCATCACCCCGCCCCAGCTCGCCGCCCTCGAGCGCATGCTCCTGCGCTACCGCGACCAGATCCCCGGCGCCGACGCCATCGCCGAGCGCTACGGAATCCGCCCTGCCGCCCGCCGCGCCTCCGCCCGCCCCCGGAAAGGAACCCGCGAATGAACCGCCTCGCCCTCCCCGCCCTCTGCGCCCTCCTCGCCCTCCCCGCCGCCGCCCTCCCCCCGGACCCCGCGGAGGACCCCGACTCCGAGCACGCCGTCGTCTCCGAGGAGGAGGACGCCGCCGAGCGCGCCTTCGCCGCCCGCCGCCGCGCCGCCGCCCTCGTCGCCGAAATCATGCCCGCCGAGCACATCCTCCGCCAGCCCTTCGACGAGACCGTCGCCCCGCGCGCCTGGACCAACTTCCTCGACTCGCTCGACCCCCAGCGCATCTTCTTCACCGCCGAGGACGTCGCCTCCTTCGAGCCCGCCCGCCTCCGCTACGCCGACCTCGTCCGCGCCGGCGACTTCTCCTTCGCCCGCCGCGTCTACGACCGCTTCGTCGAGCGCGTCGCCGACCGCACCGCCTTCTCCTCCTCCATCCTCTCCAACGCCTTCGACTTCGCCTCCTCCGAGGACTACCGCTGGCGCCGCCACGACGTCCCCTGGCCCGCCGACCAGGCCGCCCTCGACGACCTCTGGACCCGCCGCGTCAAGAACGCCCTCCTCGCCGCCCGCATCGCCTGGGAGCTCCGCGAGGAAGGCCGCGCGACCAACGCCGTCCCCGCCGGCGCCTCCGCCGATTCCGCCGCCGCCGCGGACGGCGCGCCCGCGAAGGACGGCGGCCCCTCCCGCACCCTCGACGAGGCCGTCGAGGCCGCCCGCGACGACTTCCGCAAGGCCAACGAGCGCTTCCTCGAGATCCTCCGCGACTCCGACGAGGAATACTGGACCTCCCGCTTCCTCGACGCCGCCGCCCTCGCCTACGACCCGCACTCCAACTACATGTCGCCCGCGGCCAACGAGGACTTCGACATCGACATGACCCTCTCCCTCCAGGGCATCGGCGCCACCCTCCAGGTCGACGACGGCGCCGCCAAGATCGTCGACATCGTCCCCGGCTCCCCCGCCGAGCTCGACCCCTCCCCCGAGCACCTCGTCCGCGGCGACCGCATCATCGCCGTCGCCCAGGGCGACGAGGACTTCGTCGACATCCGCCACTGGCCCCTCTACAAGTCCGTCCGCCTCATCCGCGGCCCCAAGGGCACCACCGTCCGCCTCCGCGTCGTCCCCGCCTCCGACCCCGACGCCACCAAGGTCGTCACCCTCGTCCGCGACGAGATCAAGCTCGAGGAGCAGGCCGCCTACTCCCGCGTCGAGACCGTCGAGGACTCCGACGGCACCCCCCGCCGCCTCGGCTACATCAAGCTCCCCGCCTTCTACGCCTCGCTCCGCGCCCCCGACGGCGGCGCCCCCCGGCGCGCCTCCCGCGACATCGCCCGCCTCCTCGCCGACCTCAACGAGGAGGGCGTCGAGGGCCTCGTCCTCGACCTCCGCGGCAACGGCGGCGGCTCCCTCCCCGACGCCATCGCCGTCGCCGGCCTCTTCCTCCGCACCGGCCCCGTCGTCCTCGTCCGCGAGGCCCGCCGCCGCCCCATCGCCCTGCCCGACACCGACCCCTCCGTCGCCTTCTCCCGCCCCATGGTCGTCCTCGTCGACCGCTGCAGCGCCTCCGCCTCCGAGATCGTCGCCGCCGCCCTCCAGGACTACGGCCGCGCCGTCATCGCCGGCGACGTCCGCACCCACGGCAAGGGCACCGTCCAGACCGTCCGCCCCCTCGAGGACGGCGCCCTCGGCGCCATCAAGCCCACCACCGCCCTCTTCTTCCGCATCTCCGGCGGCTCCACCCAGATCCGCGGCGTCGCCTCCGACATCCACCTGCCCTCCGTCCTCGAGACCTACCCCGACCTCGGCGAGGACAAGCTCCCCGGCGCCCTCCCCTGGACCCGCATCGCCCCCTCCGCCTTCCGCCCCGTCGACTCCCTCTCCGCCGTCATCCCCGAGCTCCGCGCCCGCTCCGAGGCCCGCCGCGCCACCAACGCCGTCTGGCAGGCCCGCGCCCGCCTCTTCGAGCGCTTCGCCGCCTTCAACGCCAACGAGGTCGTCTCCCTCAACCACGAGGAGCGCCTCGCCCGCGCCCGCGAGGACGACGTCCTCCAGCGCCGCATCAACGCCCTCGTCTCCGGCGAGGGCGAGGACCTCGCCTCCCTCTCCCCCGACGCCGTCCCCTCCGACAAGGACGACGAGGAGAAGGAGTCCCCCTCCGCCCGCCGCCGCCGCAAGGCCACCGAGCCCCGCCACCCCGGCGACGACCCCGTCCTCGACGAATCCCTCAACGTCCTCGTCGACCTCGTCGACCTTCACGGCGCCCCCGAGAACCTCGACGCCAACGACGCCCAGTTCGACTTCCTCCGCTCCTTCTTCCGCTAGCCTCCCTTGCGCGCCCCCCTCCTCGTCCTCCTCCTCTACCTCCTCGCCGCCCTCTTCGGCGAGTTCGAGGCGGCGCGCGCGTCCTGGCGCGACGAGACCCCCGCCTACAACCGCGGCCGCCTGGAGCTGCGCTACCTCCCGCCGCTCTCCCGCGCCGTGGACTCCGACGGCGTCCCGCACTTCTTCCTGCTCGGCTCCGACAACCTCGGCCGCGACGTCGCCCGCCGCCTCGTCCAGGGCGCCCGCATCGCCTTCCGCGTCGGCGTCTTCGCCTCGCTCCTCGCCGTCCCGTTCGGCACGCTGCTCGGCCTCCTCGCCGGCTGGTTCGGCGGCCCCGTCGACGCCGTGACGACGTGGCTCTCGGCCACGATCGCCGCCGTTCCCTCCGCGATCCTCGTCCTCGCCGTCTCCCTCCTCGCCGGGCGCGGCCTCGCGGGCGTGTACCTCGGCATCGCCCTCACGACCTGGGTCGGCGTGTACCGGACCGTCCGGGCCGAGACGATCAAGCACCGCGGCCGCGGCTACGTGCAGTCCGCGCTCGCCCTCGGCTATTCCACGCCGCGCATCCTCTTCCGCCACGTCCTGCCCAACGTGGCCCATCTCGTGATCATCGCCTTCTCGCTGCGCTTCCCCGCCGCCATCGGCACCGAGGTCTTCATGAGCTTCCTCGGCCTCGGCGCCCAGAACGAGCCCTCCTGGGGCGTCATGATCGCCAACGCGCGCGTCCGCCTGTGGCAGGGCGTCTGGTGGGAGGGCACCTTCGTCGCCCTCGCCGTCTTCGGCCTCGTCCTCGCCGCCAACCGCCTCGGCGACGCCCTCCGCGACCGCCTCGACCCCACCATTCCCTCCTGATCCGCCCGCCCTCCGCCGCGCTGGCGGCACCGCCCCCGATCCCGCGGATTGCCGCGGATTCCATCTTGCCCCGGGTCCGGCTTTCTGCTAGAATCGCGCGCCACTTCGCCCACCCGCCCCGACCCATGAAGATCGTCGTCTGCATCAAGCAAGTCCCCGACTCGGACAAGGTCACCATCGACCGCGCCACCAACCGCCTCAACCGCGCCGGCGTCCCCGCCATCATCAACCCCTTCGACGAGAACGCCCTCGAGGTCGCCCTCCGCCTCAAGGACGCCGTGCCCGGCTCCACCGTCACCGTCGTCTCCATGGGCCCGCCCCAGGCCGAGGCCGCGATCCGCGAGGCCCTCTCCCGCGGCGCGACGGACGGCGTCCTCGTCTCCGGCCGCGAGTTCGGCGGCGCCGACACCTGGGCCACCGGCTACACCCTCGCCCTCGCGATCCGCAGGCTCGGGCCCGTCGACCTCGTCCTCTTCGGCAAGCAGGCGACCGACGGCGACACCGCCCAGGTCGGCCCCGGCATCGCCCACCACCTCGGGCTCCCCGTCCTCACCTACGCCCAGTCGGTCGAGGTCGCCCCCGGCGGGAACGCCCTCAAGGTCGTCCGCGCGACCGAGGAAGGCTACGAGGAGTGGGAGATCGACCTTCCCTGCGCCCTCACCGTCGTCAAGGAGGCGGGCGAGCTGCGCATCGGCTCGCTCAAGAGCAAGATGGCCGCCAAGAAGGCCCAGATCCCCGTCTGGGGCGTCGCCGAGCTCGAGCCGAACCCCGACTTCATCGGCCTCAAGGGCTCCCCCACCCGCGTCACGAAGGTCTTCGCCCCGCCGGTCAAGTCCAACCGCGTCCGCCTCGACGGCGCCCCCGCCGAGCAGGCGGAGAAGCTCGTCGAGATCCTCCAAAACCGCCACCTGGTCTGATGCCGACCGCCGAACAACCCGCGACCTGAGACTTGCGACCTGAGACTCCAACCATGAACGAAATCTGGGTTTTCGCCGAGCAGCGCGAGGGCGCGCTCCAGTCCGTCTCCTGCGAACTTCTCTCCAAGGGCCGCGAGCTCGCGGCCAAGTCCGGCTACGCGCTCTGCGCCCTGCTTCTCTCCGAGGACGGCGCCGCGCTCGCGCCCGAGCTCTACGCCCACGGCGCGGCGAAGGTCTACGCGATGGACGCCCCGCAGTTCGCCTACTACCAGAACGACTACTGGTCCGCCGCCGTCCGCCAGGCGGTCGAGGCCGGCCGGCCGGAGATCCTCCTCTTCGGCGCCACCTCGATCGGCCGCTCGCTCGCGCCGACCGTCGCCGCGGTCCTCCACACCGGCCTCACCGCCGACTGCACGCAGCTGGACTTCGACACGGAGAAGGGAATCCTCCTCCAGACCCGCCCCGCGTTCGGCGGCAACATCATGGCGACGATCACCTGCGAGGGCACCCGCCCGCAGATGGCGACCGTCCGCGGCAACGTGTTCAAGAAGGTCCGCGAGGACGGCGCCACGGGCGAGCTCGTCCCCCTCGCCGCCGACCTCTCCGCCGTCCCGTGCCGCATGCGCCGCCTCTCCGCGACGAAGGAGGCCGGGCAGGACGTCGACCTCGCCGGCGCGAAGACCGTCGTCTCGGGCGGCCGCGGCATCGGCTCCCCCGAGAACTTCGCCCTCGTCCGCGAGCTCGCCTCCGAGCTCGGCGGCGCCGTCGGCGCCTCCCGCGCCGTCGTCGACGCGGGCTGGATCTCGCCGCTGCACCAGGTCGGCCAGACCGGCCGGACCGTCTGCCCCAAGCTCTACGTCGCGCTCGGCATCTCCGGCGCCATCCAGCACCTCGCCGGCATGCAGAGCTCCGACTGCATCGTCGCGGTCAACAAGGATCCCGCCGCCCCGATCTTCGAGGTGGCCGACATCGGCATCGTCGGCGACGTGAACGCCGTCGTTCCCGAGATCGTCAAGCGCCTCCGCGCCCGCCGCGCCTAGCCCCGTTCCCCTTCCACCCCCACCCTTCCACCACACCCCCACAAGGAGCCCACACCATGCGCACCCGACTCGCCGCCGCCGCCCTCGCCCTCCTCGCCGCCCTTCCTTCCTCCGCCCTCGCCGACTGGGGCGGGACCTCCCAGGGAACCTACGCCGTCGGCGGCTCCCTCCTGTACGAGCCCAAGACCGTCGACGGCGGCCGCCTCACCCTCGAGGGCCACGGCGGCATGTACCTGCTCGACGCGTTCCTCCTCGGCGGATCGGCCGCCTACTCCGACGACGACGTCTTCACCGCCTGGGAGGCCGCCGTCCTCGCCCAGTACCACTTCCTCGACCCGCTGGTGGTCGACGAGGAGGGCCGCCCCTACGCGGTCTCCCCCTACGTCGGCGCGCGCCTCGGCGTCGTGAGCGGCGAGAACTACAAGAAGGACGACCTCGGCCTCCTCGGCGGCCTCCGCCTCGGCCTCGACGTCTTCCTCACCCAGAAGGTCGCGCTCGACTTCATGCTCGATCTGGACGTCAGCACCGCCCACGCCTTCCCCGACGACTACGCGATGAAGACCTCCCGCATCACCTTCCGCATCGGCCTCGACTTCCACTTCTAGCCCCTCCCTCTCCAGGCCGTCTGGACCCTCCTGGCCATCCAGCCCCTCTCGAACATCCCACCATGAAAACCTACAACATCGCAGTCATCCCCGGCGACGGCACCGGCCCCGAAGTGATCGGCGAGGGCCTCAAGGTCCTCAAGGCCGCCGCCAAGAAGTTCA
>CAMOEO010000023.1 GCA_946612175.1 uncultured Verrucomicrobiota bacterium | reverse complement strand
AGCCGCCTCCTCGGACTGGATTGACCATCGTCCCGTCACGCCGTGCAAGGCCGCGGACCGCTCCGCGCCGGCGTGGCGACGGTCGCAGCCCGCTTCGCCCGGCGAATGGCGAGCGCCCGGCATCCATTCAGCACTCAGCATTCAGCATTGCCCGCGCAACGCGCGGGCCGTGGCGAGCGCCCGGCAGCCATTCAGCATTCAGCATTCAGCATTCGGAATCGCCGCCCCCACGCGATCATCTTCCGACCGTTCGCGTCGCTCCCGAAGAGTTCGACCACGAACCGCGCCCCGCCACTTCCACGGATGTCCATCGTCTCACCGTGAGGCGTCGATTCGGTCGATCAGCCGCTGCGTCCACGCGACAGCCTCTTCCACGGTCGGCAGAACGGGAACGTTCGCCGACTGTTCGGTGTAGAGACTTTCCCAGTCCGTTCCGACCGCGATTGTCGGCGGCCACGCCTGACGCTTGCGGTATTTGAACAGCCGAACGCACACATCCCGGACACGGCGCAGGTCGAGGTCTGCGTTCGCCGCGATGAGCTGCAGGTCGACGAGATCGTGCGCCCGCTTGCTCCCCGGCGAGCTTGCCCCGTGCAGTTTCTGCGCGATCTGGTATTCGAGCAGGGTCTACCACCCAACGAAACGAAAGTCAATCTCAAACTTGTCAAAAGTAAATGATTATTTTGACATTTTGACATCATGGATTAGCCGCCATTGTTTCGCCCCGCGGGGATTCGTGAACCTTGAAAGGGGCAGTCCCATTATGACCCTCCCCGTTAGCCATGCTTCACTTTCGATGGATTCGAGTAACACTCATCCAGATACTTATGTGCCAACGAAATCAGCACAAAGACATCCAATGCTTCGTTGCGGTTAACATTCCAGCGGATTTTTGGAGTATGCGACAACGGATTGCGAAGCAAGTGGAATATTGCATTCATTAGTTCCCTCAACCCGTTTTGCTCGCTTTTCTTGCTATCGTCTGCCAAATCGGTCAAAAAGAGATATGGGTCCGATTTGGAGAAAGACGCATCGAACAACGTCGTCCCGTCGTCTCCTCTCCCGGTCATTTCCCTTACTCGTTCCGCCAATCCTTTCGCAGCCTCCAGAACCGCGGATTGGTAATCTTTCCGCAACAAATCCGGACGACAGTAATGCAAGATCCTTTGATGTATGTTGCGTTTTGATAGTTCTGCCTTGAATTCATCCGTGCGTCTGTCTACTTCCGCCAAAGAACGAGCTTGAACAATCGCGGACAACTTCCCTTCACCGTTGATTTCATATCCGTGCAACATCAACGGCTTGTTTATGTCTTCCACGAGTTGTTCGTAGTCTTTCCGCCGATTTGTATAATGAACTGGATTGAAAACGGCTTCAAGGAACACTTTGATTCGTTCCGTGGAACGGTTGGTATTGACTTCATTGACAAGACAGTTAAACAGCCACTGTTGCTTATTCAGCCCGAACTTGCAATAATGTCCATTTGTCCAAGACCCGTCATCTATGCATACGATGCCGACGACATCCAAGTAATGTTGCAACATGGATTTCGACAAAAAGCAGTCCGTTGCACCGATCACCGAGGCAATTGCTTCAAACAAAGCCTGATCAGCATTGAGTTCCATCGCGAGACCAACCTCCGCCTACTCCAGCACCTCATCATCCATCGACTTCTCGGCGGCGGGCTTCCCGCGTTTGTGCGGGGAAGCCGGATGTGGGGAGTCCTTGCGTTGGGGCTCGTCATCGGACCTGCCATTGCCTTCGACTATCGTCACCTCTTCGTCGGTGAGGCCGTAGAGGCGGTAGACGAGGGAGTCGATCTGCGATTCGAGCGCGGAGGTGTCGGCGGAGGGATCGGACGCTTTCGCGGAAAGAATGCGGGTGACGAGCGAGGCAATTGCGGATTGTTGAGCAGGGGTTGCTTTTGGAATTGGCATTATCCTTAACTGTGGTGATTGAAACTGCATATATCCTCCACTCATACGAAGAGAACCAAAAAGCAATTCGTAAATCGTGGTGAACGCACTTGAATTGAAAACGCCCAAAAGATACGTTAATGAAAAACCTTCAAGTGGCTTATACACGCAGTTTGTGTTTAGTGACGCATATTCTCCAGTTTCATCCAGAAATGCTTCTGCGCGAATTCCGATTTTGGCGAAAATAATTTTGGGCTCTTGATACAGACTCCGCCGCCGACAGTTAATCTCTTTTGAATTGATAGGAAGTTTGGGCGAGAGAAAACGATGATGTTGGTGCGTCAATGGTTTTTGTCCCCATAGTGAGAGATAGGGATCAATAGTGCCGGTGTTTACCAGCTTTAAGAATCCTTCTTTTCGAGACGGCTGCTCTTTGATTAGCTTGCCGTATTCATCGGCTTCTGCCGCCGTTGAAGTCGCGTTTACCTGCGCAATGGAATCAAGACGCACTGAGTTGGCGAGAACTGTTGAGAGTTTGTTTAATTCATCCGACAATAATACACCCCACACATTATCTGGACAAGCGCTCATTACTGACGATTCTATTTCAACGGATTTCATGTTGCCACTAAGTAGCGCGGAAGAGATTGGCTTGCATACGGTGATATATTGTGCTTGAGGTGTTTGGGAAAGAATAGTGATTATTGGATAGACGGAGGCCGTCTCAAAGACAGAAATTCGAGACAAATCGACAATGTTGCGAAGATTGATGTTTTCAATGAATAGACTTCGTAATGCTTTGCCATAAGTCGCTGACAAATACTTGTTTGGTGTAATAAACGCAAGCGTTCCCCCATTTTTCAGGAGTTGAATTCCTCGTTCGAAAAACAAGACGTAGAGATCCCAAGCACCTTTTGCCGCCTTGAAGGACTTGCAAAGCAACTGTTTCTCTTCCTCAGAGACAAGTTTGGAATACTCGATAGCAGAAATGTACGGCGGGTTTCCTATGACAATGTCAAACCCTCCCTTGTCGAAGACTTCGGAGAACCAGAGATGCCAGAGGAAGAAGTCGGTATTGGCGGACGGGTCAATGGTTCCGAATGAAAAATCGGGCAAGATGGATTTGACCTGTTCCTCGGCGGCGGAACGGATATCCCTGCGGAGATTGGCGCGTTCGTGGTGGTCGGCGCAGGAATACCACTTGTGGAGAAGGTCGCGAAGCTTCTTGTTCTGGACGTCGGCGAAATTTTCGAAAAAGGTAAGCTGATAGGCCGGGGAGGACAGTTGCCAGTCGTCCTTCGACCTCTTTTTCGAACTCCGGGTTTTCTTTTCCGCGAGGTGGGAGAGGTCGACGCCCTGCCACGATTCGATGAGGGAGTTGCCCTGCATGATCTTGAAGTCCAGGTTGGGCAGGGGCGAGGGTTCTTCTTCGTCGACGACAAGGGAGAGCCAGAAGCGGAGGCGGGCGATGTCGACGGCGCCCTTTTCGATGTCGACGCCGTAGATGTTGTTCTCGATGATTTCGCGCTTGAGGGCGGCAGGGGCCGAGACGGCGCACGGAGTACTCCCCCCGGCGCTTCGCGCCCTCCCCCTTCCGGAGGGGGGCTGATTATGGGCGGCGAGGGCCAGACGCAGCGCAAAGAGTTCGCGGAGAAGTCCCATCGGAAAGGCGCCGGAGCCGATGGCGGGGTCGCAGATCTTGACATCGCGGAGGCGATCGTCGAGGTCGCGGGCGAGGACGGGCGGAAGCGGCGCGGGGTCGCGGGTGTCGAGGAACGCTTCGATCACGGCTGCTTCCTTTTCCGGGCGTCCCTCGGACAGATAGGCGAGGAGGGAGCGCCGGCACATGTAGCCGACGATTTCCTTCGGGGTGTAGAAGGCGCCCTTGTCCTTGTTGTCCTCAAGGAGGTTTTCGAAGATGCGGCCGAGCATCTCGGGGTCGATGCCGACTTCGGCTTCGTCGGGGTCGTTCTCGTCGATGGTGAAGTTGTATTCGGCGAAGAACTTCAGGAGACGTTCGAAGAACTCGGCCGGGAATTTCACGCGAAGCTTGTCGAGGTCGTCGCGTTCGAAGAGGCCGCCGTTGAGGTAGGGGATGCGGCACTTGCCGATGCCGGAGACGCCGGTGACGAAGAAGTCGTCCTGCGAAGTCCGGTCGGTGTTGAGGGCGTTGAAGAAAAGGCGTTCGAGGACGCCGTCGAGAAAGTCGTCCTTCTGTTCGGGGGATGATTTTTCGAAGAGGTGGAGGAGAAAGGCGCGGTCGCCGTCGGCCCAGGTGCCGGCGCTTGCGCCGAGCCAGCCCTTCTTCTGGAGGAAGTGGAGGAAGACGAGGCGGCCGAGGAGCTTCTTGACGTAGTCGCGGACGCGCTTGTCGTTGCGGCCGAAGGTTGCGTAGAGGGTGCGGTGCGGGCGGCCGACGACGGTCTCGACCCACTTGCCGGCCTGCTTGACGAAGCGCTTGCCGGTGACGTGGGAGACGAAGTCCTCGTAGTGCTCCTTGTATTCCTTGAAGAACTGGTCGGAGAGGGCTTCGACGGAGAAGGCCGTCTGCATCGCCTCGAAGGAGACGGGCCTTTGGGGTTCTCGGGAATCCTGGAGGGCGAGGAATCGTTCGACGGGGGTGCGGTGGGGCGTGGCGGGGTCGCCGAAGACGTAGGTGAAGCGCTTGGGGGCGGTGGCTTCGCCCTTGATGTCGCAGACGAAGGAGAAGCGCCAGATCGGGGAGCCGCGGTCGGCGAACACGACGAGGGCGGCGTCGTAGTCGAGGCCGAGGAAAGGCTTCACGAGGGCGCGGAGTCCGACCTTGCGGCGCAGGACGGAGCCGGAGGAGATCTCGTAGCGGAAGAGGCCGACGAGGTAGCCGTTGGAGGTGGTGAAGGAGCCGAGGTGGAAGCCTTTGTCGCCGGAGGCGGTCGGGGCAAGGGGGCGGAGTCGGGAGGCAAGGTCCGCCTTCGGGTCGTGGCGGACGCCGAAGAGGTCGGCGAGGACGCCGGTCCAGCTCGCGGCGTCGAACGGGGAAGCGAACAGATCGCGAAGGGCGGCGGAGTCGTAGGTCATCGCGGGACGGGGCACGGGACGAAGGTTTCGGAAAGGACGACGACGGGATCGGTTTCGGCCTCGGGGACGGCGGCGGCGGGGGCCGCGTGCTCGAGGTAGTTCGCGTGGAGGTCTCGCAGCCGGGTTTCGAGTTCTGCGACCTTGTCCCGCGGCGGCGGCTTGCTTCCGGTGGCGGGGTAGTCGCGCCCGAGATTGCGGAGGGAGAATTCGAGGTGGGCGTAGGTGCCGGCGGCGAGCGAGGCGGAAAGGTCGGAAAGGATCGGGGCGAGCGTCTGCGGAAGGAGACCCTGGTTGACCCAACGCGACGCGCGGCGGAGGAAGCCGGCGGCGGCCTGCGTGGCCTGGGCGCCGCGGCGGGCGGCGGGAAGGACGGGCTCGGGGGCGGAGGCGGCGCCGGCGGCGCCATCTTCGGCTTCGCGGCGGAAGGCGTCGAGGGCGAGGGCCACGTCGCGGTAGTGGGTGGCGGCGCCGGCGGCGGACCGGGAGAAGTCGAGCGGCCTTTCCTTCTCGGGGGCTTCGAGGAGCGCGGAGGCGGCGAGGAAGTCGACGGGGACGGCCCTGCCGCCCGCGACGCGGTAGAAGCCGGTCTTGCGGGACGAGCGGAGATGGACGACGGTGCCGTCCCTTTCCGCGCCGGCTTTCCGCAGGACGCGGCATTTGGGCGGCAGCTCCTTGATGCGGCGGTAGTCGTCGGGGCGGCTCGCGTGGAGGTCGCGGACGAGGCGGAGGAGGCGGAGCGTGTCGTCGGTTTCGTCCTTGATGTCGGGATCGAAGAGCTTGAACTCCTTGACGATCTCCTCGCGGGAGAAGATCTGTGCGTCCTCGCCGAGGGCGGAGTGGAAGCCCTGCATCTTGAGAAGGGCGTTCTGGTAGAGCCCGATGGCGCGGTTGCCCTGGTCGGAGGGGTAGAAGAGGAAGTTGTGGACGGCGGGGGCGACGGAGCCGATGCGGTTCACGCGCCCGATGCGCTGCATGAGGCGCGTGACGTTCCACGGGGTGTCGTAGTTGACGATGACGTTGGCGCGGTGGAGGTTGACGCCTTCGGCGAGCGCGTCGGAGCAGAGGAGGATGCGCAGGTCGTCGCGGCGTTCGTCGGCGGGGATGTTCGCGTCGAAATTGGCGCGGATGCGTTCGCGGACGGAGCGGCTCAGGTTGCCGGCGTGGACGAGGAGGGCGTCGGAGCGGCCGAGGCGGTCGAAGAGGTAGCGGAGCGTGTCGACGCTCTCGGAGAACACGACGAGCTTGCCCTCCTTGTTGAAAACGACCTTCTTCCCTTCCTCGTCCCTGGCGAAGTCGCGGAAGAACGTGCCGCCGATTTCGCGGAGGAAGAGGTCGAGCTTCGGATCGGACCGGACGCCCTCCCATTCCTTTTCGAGACGGCGCAGGATGGAGAGGTCCTTTTCGAGGAGGGGGCGGAACTCGGCCGTGAAGGCGGAGGCGGGGTAGCAGAGATCGTCGCGGGAGCGGTATTTGTCGGCGAAACGGGACAGGGCGGTTTCGGCGATTTCATCGAGGGTCTTTCCCTTGGCGAGCATCCCCTTCACGTCGAGCTCGGGAATGACGAGGACCTTGTCCTCGTCGAACATCCGGATCATGTCCTGCGTGATGCGGATGAAGGTGGCGAGGGACTTGCGGAAGGCCTCGAAGGAGCTTTCGAGGCGCTTGACCATGTTCGTCTGGTAGACGGCGCGGAGCGTGTCGGCGATCTGCTGGGCGCGGGGCTTGGCGTAGGCGGGCGCGAAGAACTCGATGGCGCGGTATCGGGCGTAGGAGATCTTGTTCCAGAGGGCCTCCATCGTGTCCCAGAAGAGCGCGTCGAGGTCGCCGTCGAGGTGATACTGGAGGGAGACGGGAGGGCGGATCTCCGGAAAGGCGATGCCCTGCCGGGCCAGATCGGCGGAGTAGCCGGGATCGTTCAAGAGGTTGTGGCGGGTGCGGCGGACCGTGATCTTGTCGAGAAGGTCGTGCTGGATCTCGGCGTAGAGGGCGTCCACGCGCGCCTGTCCGCCGCGCTCGCCGCCGCGCCGCTCGCGCTGGATCCTGTTGTATTCCTTGATCTTCGGGGCGAAGTAGTCGCCGAGGCTCGTGACGGAGCCGATGGTGCAGCGACGCTCGTCCTGGAAGAAGAGCATCTGGTTCTTGAGGTCCTCGGGGCCGTTCTTGAGGGGCGTGGCGGAGAGGAGCACGACCTTCTTGCGGCGGCCGGGGACGAGGCCGGGATTCGCGCGGGGGGCCTTCGTGATGCGCTGGAGGTCGTCGAACTTGCCGGCCGACTTGTTGCAGAAGTTGTGGGATTCGTCCACGATCACCAGGTCGTATTCGCCGGGCTCGGGGAGCGTGGCTTTGGCGGAATCGAGGATATGGTCGAGGGAGCCGTTGGAGACGAACGTGGTCTTGCGCGAGAGCGTGAAACGGCGGAACGTGTCCTTCCAGTTCTTCTCGACGGCAGGAGGGTGGACGACGAGAATGCGGGTGCGGCGTCCGTTGGCTTCCGCAAACCGTTTGGCGACCATGGCGGCGACGACGGTCTTGCCGAGGCCGACGACGTCCGCGAGAAAGAAGCCGTCGTAGCGAAGGAGCATCTGGTAGCCCTGGATGACGGCGTCCCGCTGGTATTTGAGATCCAGGAAGTCTTCGGGCAGCTCCATCGAAAAATCGTCCTCGGCCTGCTCGCCGAAGGCGTCGATCAGGACCTTCATCCAGAGCTCCCACGGCGTGACGGCGCGGTCGAGGTGCGTGGCGGCGCGGGCGCGGGCGACGTCCTCCGGACGAACGGGGACGCCCTCCTCCCAGAGTTTGCGGAACTCCTCGCGGCAGAAGGCCACGTCGTCGTAGTCCTTCATCGACACGTTGAGCTCGTAGCGCGGGGAAGGCGTGGTGCCGAGGCCGGAGTCGGAAAGGTTGGAGGACCCCATGATCACCCAACCGTCGGAATTGGGCGTGTGATTCTCGGGCAGGCAGAGATAGAACTTGGCGTGGAGGTTCTTCGAATTGTGGATGCGCATCTCCAGACGACCGGAAGCCACGTCCTCGCAGAGTTGGAGGATTCCGCGCTCGACATCCTCCGCGTAGCCGGCCGAGCGGACATCGTTGACGAAGGCCTCCGTGTACTGGCGACGGGCCTCCTCGGGAGAGGCGCCGAGAAAGAACGTTCCCTTGTCGTGGCGGCGGAACACGTCGTCGATGTCGATGCCGACGAGGATCTGGATCTTCTTCGTGTGCGCGAATTCGTCGCGGAGCTTGAACCAGCCGGACGAACGGAAGAACCCCGCCACGGCCTGGAAGGTGTGGAAGTTCTCCCCCATGCCATCCGCGATGCCCTTGAACTTCGCGAAGAGCGTGTTGCCGTCTTGATTGTTGAAGAATTTCGTGGACATGGAACGCGGATGGTGAAAAGGGATCTGGAAAGCTCCTATCAGGCTCGGCATTCTACCAAATTTTGGCGAGAACGGCTATTGAAATCGTCATTTGCTCTATTCCTGCGGGATTTCGGGGAGGACGGATTCGTCCGGAAGGACGTGCGGGGGAGGGGCGGCGCGGGCGTCCGGAATCGGGAAGGGGCGGGGCGGTGGCGGGGCATAAGGGGCGTTTCGCGCGTTGCGCGCGGACGGGGAAGAATCTACTACCGCCACAAAACCGGGACGGGCGAATGCAACATTTGTGCAACAAATTCGCGCTTGACGTTCGACCGGCGCGGGTCGCGGCGACTTGTCGACCGGTCGACGTGGCGACTTGGGCCAAGTCGGCAGGTCGGCGAGTCGCCGGGCCGTGCGTGAACCACGGGGCGAAAGACTCGTCGAAGTCCGTGCCGCCGGATGCGAAAACAGGGTGGGCGCGAAATTTGTATTTTCAAATTTCGCGCCCAAAATTCTTCATGTGATCGGGCGCGAAAGTTGTGTTTTTAGATTTCGAGCCGTAATTTTCCTTGACAAGAATCGGGCGTTCTGGGATGATCGGCGGCGTTCCGCCATTCAAGAAGGAGGAAATCACGTGTTTTTCGGCCGCAAGGAGCAACTCGAAGACCTGGAAGCGCTTTGGCGCAAGCGGACGTCCTCGCTCGTGGCCTGTCGCGGACGCCGCCGCATCGGCAAATCGACGCTGTTCCGCGAGTTCGCGCGGCGGACCGCCGGCGCCTATCTGGAGTTCGAGGGGCTTCCGCCGCGCGACGGGCGACCGGTTCCGAACGCGGAGCAGCTCGCGGCCTTCGCGGCGGCGCTCGCGAGGCAGACGAACTCGCCGATCCTGACGCTTCCCAACTGGTACGACGCCTTCTTCTGGCTCGACAAGGCGATCGACGACTCCCGGCGGACGGTCGTCCTTCTCGACGAGATCTCCTGGATGGGGGGCGACGATCCCAACTTCCCCGGGACGCTTCGGACGGCGTGGGAAACCTTTTTCCACCGGCACGAGAAGCTGGTGGTCGTCGCGTGCGGGTCGGTGTCGGCGTGGATCAAGAGGAACATCCTCGGCAACACGGGCTTCACGGGACGGTTCTCGCGCGACTACGTCCTGCCCGAACTGCCGCTGCGGGACTGCGCGCCGTTCTGGGGGGCGGCGGCCACGCGGGTGGCCCCGCGGGAGATGCTGGACGTCCTGTCCGTCACGGGCGGAGTCCCCCGCTACCTCGAGGAAATCGATCCAGGGCTTCCGGCGGACGAAAACATCCGCCGGCTGTGCTTCACGAAGGGCGGAACCCTGTTCGAGGACTTCGACGCCATCTTCAACCCGCTCTTCGGACCCAAGTCGGAATTCAAGAAGCGCATCCTGCGGGATCTGGTCGACGGCCCGCGGACCGGCGCCGAAATCGCGACGCGGATGGACGAGCCGCGCAACGGGCACCTTTCGGAGACCTTGAAGGAACTGTGCGAAGGAGGCTTCCTTTCCGACGATCCGGGGATGAATCCCGAGACGGGAGCCGAATCGCGGGTCGCCCGGTACCGCCTGCGCGACAACTACACGCGGTTCTACCTGAAATACGTCGAGCCGAACCGGCGGGCGATCGAGCGCGGCGCGTTCCGGTTCGCGTCGCTGTCGTCGCTTCCCGAATGGAATTCGGCGATGGGCCTGGCCTTCGAGAACCTGATCGTCAACAACGCGATGGAGCTCGTGCCGTTCCTCGGGATCGGCAACGCGACCGTCCTCTCCGCCGCGCCGTTCCGGCACGTGCGTCGCGGGCGCGACGGGTCGGACCGCGGATGCCAGATCGACCTCCTGGTCCAGACCCCGCGCACGGCCTACGTCGTCGAGGTCAAGCGCAAGACGCACATCGGAAGGGAGATCGAGGACGAGATGGAGAAGCGCCTCGAGCGGCTGCCGCTGCGCAAGGGCGTCAGCGCCCGTCCGGTCCTGGTCTTCGACGGGGAACTCGACCCGGTCGTGGAAGGAGACGGCTTCTTCGACGCCGTCGTCCCCGCGTCGAAGCTTCTGGGATTGTGAAACGCCGCGCCCATCCGACCATCCGACCACCCGACCATCAAGACCATCAAGACCATACGACCATGGGACCATCCGACCATCCGACCGTCAAGGTCTTCGTCTTCATCGACGCGCTCGGCTGGAAGCAGGCCGAGCGATACGGGTTCCTGCGGGACCTGCTGCCGAACCGGCGCCCGATCGAGATGCAGTTCGGATACAGCTGCACGGCGATCCCGACGATCCTCACGGGCGAGCGCCCCGCCGTGCACGGGCACCTCGCCTTCTACGACTGGGCGCCGGAGAAGAGCCCGTTCCGCGCGATGCGCTGGGTTGCGCCCTTCTTTCGGCCGCGCTCGTTCTGGCGGCGCGGGCGCGTGCGCAACGTCCTCTCGCGCCTCGTGAAGAAACTCTACGGCTTCACCGGCTACTTCCAGCTCTATGCCGTCCCGCTGGAGCGCCTGCCCAAGCTCGACTACTGCGAGAAGCGCGACATGTTCGTCCCGGGCGGGCTCGCGCCGGTGCCGAACCTCGCGGACACGTGGGAAGGGCAGGGGATGCGCTGGCACATCTCGGACTGGCGCAAGCCCGAGGAGGAGAACTTCCGCGTCGCGGAGGCGCTGCTCGCGAAGGGCGCGCTCGACCGCGCGTTCGTCTACGCGGCGTCCTTCGACGCGCTGCAGCACGACCGCGTCGGCGACGACGCCGCGCTGCGCCCGGCCGTGGAGCGCTACGCCGGGCTCGTGCGCTCGCTGCATGCCGCGCTCGTCGCGGCGGGGCGGCCGTTCGAGCTCACGGTCGTCTCCGACCACGGGATGACGCCGCTGCGCGGCACCGCCGACGTCCCCGGCGCGCTCGGGCGCGCCGGCCTGCGCTGGGGGCGCGACTACGCCGGCGCGGTCGACTCGACGATGGCGCGCTTCTGGTGGCTCGAGCCCGGCGCGAAGGAGCGAGCCGAGGCCGCGCTGCGCGGGATCCCCGGACGATGGCTCTCGCGCGAGGACATGGAGAGGCACGGCCTGTGGCGGGAGGACCGCAAGTTCGGCGACGCGATCCTGCTCGCGGACGCGGGGGTGCAGTTCTGCCCCTCCGACATGGGCGTGAAGCCCCTCGCCGGGATGCACGGCTTCGACCCGGCGGACGAGGATTCGACCGCCTGCTGGCTCTCGACCGCGCCCGTGCCGGACGGCGTCGCCCGCGTCTGCGACTACTTCCGCGCGATGACCGCGCCGGCCTGACGACCCGATGGAACCGATCCGCATCGGCATCAGCGGAACCGGGGAGCCCGGTCTCCCGCATTCTTCCGGCATGCGCGACGAACCGGCCGCGCAGCCCGTTCCCTTCGGCCTTCCCTCCGCCGAGCGCCGCGCGTCGCTGCGGCGCCTCGCGCTCTACAACTTCACCAACGGCCTTTCCTTCGCCGGGGTGGGGGAGACCGTCATGGTTCTCGTGGCGGTCCGGCTCGGCTGCCCGGACGCCGTCTCCGCCGTGTTCGGCGGGACGCTCTTCTACGCCGGCTTCGCGGCGATGCCGCTCGGGCGCCTCGCCGCGGCGCGATGGGGCGCGGCGCGCGCGGGCGGGGCGTTCTGGGCGCTGCGCAATTTCTTCGCGCTGCTCGTCCCGGCCGCCGCGCTCTGGGGCGCGGAGCGCCCGGGGCTCGTCTCGGCGACGGTCCTGCTCGGCGCGGCCGGCTTCTACGCGTGCCGCTCGGCGGGCGTCGTCCTCTACGGCCCGCTCGTCGGCGAGTCCGCCGGGCCGGAGGAGCGTGCCGGCGCGCTCGGGCGCCTCGGCGCGCTGTTCAACGCCGGCTTCACCCTCGGCTTTCCGGCCGTCCTGCTCGCGCTGCGCGGCGGGGAGTCGATCGGGCGCCTCGCCGCGATCGTCGCCGCCGGTGCCGCGCTCGGCGTCTGGTCCGCCTCGCTCCTCTTCCGCGTGCACGAGACGACGGCCCTCCGCGAAGGCGCGCGCAAGCCGATCCGCGCCGATCTGCGGGCGCTCCTCGCGAACCGCGTCTACCGACGGCTCGTCGCGGGGGCCTCCTGCACGAACCTGCTCTACGCGCTCGTCGGTCCGGCGTCCGTCGTGGTCCTCAAGCGCGGCTACGGCGCGAGCGACCTCGGGGCGATGGCCTGCTCCGGGGCGCTGTACGTCATGGGCGGCTTCTCCTCGTGGGCGAACGGCGCCATCGCCCGGCGGATCGGGCCGCGCCTCGAGCTCGTCGCCGCCTACGGCCTGCTGCTCGCGTCCGCCGCCGCGTGGACGCTCCTGCCGGACGCCGCCGCGCCGGCCGCGCTGGCCGTCGCGTGGATCGCCGTCTTCTCCGTGCTCGGCGTCGCCAAGGCGATGAACGAGACCGCGACGCTGCACTACGCCGTCTCGTCCGTCGAGCCGCGGCTCGTCGTCTCCGCCTCGCTCGTGCTCTATCTTGCGACGGGCCTCCTCGCCGGCGCCGCGGGCCTCGCCCTCACCGCCCTGCTGATGGGCCGCGCCGCCGCGGGCGGCGCCACCGCCGCGCCCGGCCCCGAGGCGCTCGCCGCCTACCGCGGCTACTTCCGAGCCGTCATCCTCCTGCTGCTGCCCCTTCTCGCCGTCGTGTGGCGGATTCCGCCGCTCCGCGACGGCGTGCGGCCGTCCGGGCGGCCTGCCGGGGCGAACCCCGCCTGGCGGGGGAGCGCCGTTTGACGCGCAAAATAGCATACGCGATTTCCGGGCGAAAAAAAGTGCTTGCATTCGAGGGGCGCTTTTGCTAGTATGCCGCCCCGTCAACGCGACACAAGCGAGCTTAACTCAGTGGTAGAGTGCCACCTTGCCAAGGTGGATGTCGAGGGTCCGAATCCCTTAGCTCGCTCCAATTTTTTATGTTCGGGAGTATAGCTCAGCTGGTAGAGCAAGTGACTCTTAATCACTGGGTCGTGGGTTCGAATCCCTCTACTCCCACCACGTAGGCAACCCCGGAAGCACGAAGACCCGTCCGTGTTTCCGGGGGTTTTCGTTCCTGCCGGCCGAACCCGCTCCGGCGAAAAACGCCTTGCGGAATTCAAAAGAATATGGCAGAATTTTGAAACACGCGCCGCGACCCGGACGACCGGGGCGCGCGGCGATCCCCGCAGGACCCCTCCCATGCCCACGCTCCGCTCCCTTCTCCTCGACGCCTACTCCCAGTCCCCCTCCTCCACGTTCGTGCGCTGGAAGGCCGGCCACGTCTGGCACGAATGGTCGTTCAACGACCTCCACGGCCGCGCCCGCGCCGTCGCGGAGGCGCTCGGCCGTCTCGGCGTGAAGCCCGGGGACCGCGTCGCGCTCATGATGGAGAACCGCCCCGAGTGGATGTCGACCTACCTCGGCATCGTCTCGTGCGGCGTCACGGCCGTCCCGGTGGACGTCCGCCTCCATCCGCACGAGGTCTCGCACATCCTGCGCGACTCCGAGGCCGTCGCCTTCTTCGGCAGCGGCAAGACCGGCCCGCTCGTCCGCGAGGTGATGGGGACGCTCAAGTACATGCGCTCGGTCGTCCTGGCGGACGGCGCCGTCGCCGAGGACGGCCGCGAGAGCGGCGTGCGCCTCTATGACTACGACCGCCTCCTCGAGGCCTCCGCGCCGGCCTCGGCCGCGCCCGACTCGTTCTTCGACCGCAACGTCGCGCAGGAGAACGACGTCGCCTCGATCATCTACACCTCCGGGACGACCGGGCGCAGCAAGGGCGCGATGCTCACGCACGCCAACTTCTGCGCGCAGCTCTCCGCGCTGCAGTACTTCACGGTGCGCAAGGACGACAACTTCCTCCTCGTCCTCCCGCTGCACCACGCGTTCGCCTTCACCGCCAACTTCGTCGTGCCGCTCGCCTGCCAGTGCGAGATCTCCATCGTGGAGAACCTCCGGACGATCCCCGAGAACATGCGCGAGACGAAGCCCACGGTCCTGCTCGCCGTCCCGCTCCTGGCGGAGAAGATGCTCGCCGCGATCATGAAGAAGCTCGAGAAGAGCGCCCCCGCCCGCGCCCTGATGGCGATCGGCCTCTCCCGCGTCGTCGGCCGCAAGATCATCGCCCAGCTCGGCGGCCGCATGCGCATCATCATCGTCGGCGGCGCGGCGAGCGACCCGGACGTGCTGCGGCAGTGGTCGAAGTTCGGCATCACGACGCTCCAGGGCTACGGCCTCACCGAGACGGCCCCGATCTCCGCCCTCGCGCCCGAGAACGCCATCGTCTTCTCCTCCGTCGGCAAGGCGCTGCCCGGCCACGAGCTGCGCATCGCGGAGCCCAACGACGAGGGCGTCGGCGAGATCGAGGTGAAGGGCCCCTCCGTGATGAAGGGCTACTTCCGCAACGAGGACGCGACGAAGGAGTGCTTCGACGGCGACTGGTTCCGCACGGGCGACCTCGGGACGATGGACGAGAACGGCTACATCACGATCACCGGCCGCAAGAAGTCGCTCATCGTGAACCGCGAGGGGAAGAACATCTACCCCGAGGAGGTGGAGCTGGTGATCAACGCCTGCCCCCACGTCCTCGAGTCGATCGTCCTGGGCTACCACGTCCCGGGCGAGAAGAAGGGCGAGCACGTCGGCGCGATCGTCGTCGCCGACCTCGACAAGATCGCCGAGGAGCGCAACAAGACCGACGCCGCCTCCGCCTCCCCGCTCTCCGACGACCAGATCCGCGACCTCTGCCTCCGGGAGATCCGCGACGCGATGAAGCAGATCTCGACCTACAAGCACCCGCGCCGCATCCAGGTCCGCTTCGAGCCGCTGCAGAAGACCAACACCCTCAAGGTGAAGCGCTACCTCTACTCGCTCGACTCGGGCGAGGAGGAGGCGTAGGCCGGGCGCCGCGCGCTACTCCGCGGCGGCGGCGGCGAACGCGTTCTCGACGAGCGCGGAGATCGTGCGGTTGCGGGCGTCCTTGGAGGCCTTCGCGTCGAGCTGGCCGTCCTTGCCCGCGACGCCCGTGCCCATCGAGACGACGACGACGCGGCGCCCGCCCCGCGCGGCCGTGACCGCCAGCGAGTAGCCGGCGGCGCGGGTGTAGCCCGTCTTCAGGCCGTCCGCGCCCGCGATGCGCGTCCCCGGCTGGAGCGCCGGGTTGTGCGTCCGCATCTCGAAGAGGCGGGGCTCGGGGCGGAAGACGCGGAAGTCCGTCCCCGTGTACTTGAAGACGCCGGGGTGGCGGCAGAGCTCGAGCGCGAGGATCGCCATGTCGCGCGGGGTCGAGACGTCGTTGCGCTCGCCCGCCTTCGCGTCGGCGGGGAGGCCGTGGACGGAGCGGAACCTCGTCGCGGTCATCCCGAGCTCGGCGGCGCGGGCGTTCATCCTCGCGACCATGGCCTCGCACGACCCCGCCACGTGCTCGGCGATCGCGACGGCGGCGTCGTTGGCGCTCTGGATCATGAGCGCGTAGAGCATGTCCTCGAGGGGAAAGGACTCCTTCGGGTCGAGGTAGACCTGGGAGCCGCCGGTCTTGTAGGCACGGACGGAGACGCCGACGGGGTCGCTCTCGCGCAGCTCGCCGCGCTCGATGGCCTCCTGGACGAGCAGCAGGTCCATCATCTTGACCATGCTCGCGGGGAGGCACGGCTCGTCGGGACGCTCGGCGAAGAGGATGCGGCCGGTGGCGGCGTCGAGCGAGATCGCGCCGCGGTACGGGGCGCGGGCGATCGTCTTGCCCGCGGCGATCGGCGCCGCCACGGCGTCGAGCGCCGCCTCGGTCGGGTCCGCGCGCCCGACGGCGGCCAGATCCGCTTCTGGGGCCAGGACATGCGGGAACGGGAACAGGCCATCAAGCAGCGCATCGGTTTTGTCTCAGCCGGGATGAACTTCTATAACAAGAAAAAGCTGCGGCGCA
>CAMOEO010000022.1 GCA_946612175.1 uncultured Verrucomicrobiota bacterium | reverse complement strand
GCATCCCGATCTGGGTGAACGACGAGGACGAGAACGACCTCATCTGCGTCGGCTCGGTCGCCGAGCTCGAGGCGCTCTCCGGCGAGAAGGTCACGGACCTGCACAAGCACTTCGTCGACAAGATCGTCATCCGCAGGGACGGCAAGACCTACCGCCGCACGCCCGAGGTGCTCGACTGCTGGTTCGAGTCCGGCTCGATGCCCTACGCGCAGGTCCACTACCCGTTCGCGTTCCCGGACAAGGAGGCCTTCCTCAGGCGCTTCCCCGCCGACTTCATCGCCGAGGGCCTCGACCAGACGCGCGGCTGGTTCTACTCGCTCATGGTGCTCGGCACCCTCCTCTTCGACCAGTCGCCCTACAAGCACGTCGTCGTGAACGGCCTCGTGCTCGCCGAGGACGGCAAGAAGATGAGCAAGCACCTCAAGAACTACCCCGACCCGATGGAGCTCGTCTCCTCCTGCGGGGCGGACGCGGTGCGCCTCTACATGATCAACTCGGCCGTCGTACGCGCCGAGAACCTGCGCTTCAGCGAGAGCGGCGTGCGCCAGATCCTGCGCGACCTGCTGATCCCGTGGTGGAACGCCTACTCGTTCTTCGTCACCTACGCGAACGTCGACGGCTGGCACGAGGAGCGGCTCGAGACGCCCGACTCCCCGAACGAGCTCGACCGCTGGATCGTCTCCTCGCTCGAGACGCTCGTCGCGGACGTCACCGCCGCGATGGACCGCTACGACCTGCAGAAGTCCGTGCGCCCGTTCGTCGCCTTCGTCGAGAACCTCACCAACTGGTACATCCGCCGCTCGCGCCGCCGCTTCTGGAAGTCGGAGGACGACGCCGACAAGCGCCACGCCTACCGCACGCTGCGCTACGTGCTGGTGCAGCTCTGCAAGATCGCGGCGCCCTTCACGCCGTTCATCGCCGAGGAGATCTACCGCAACCTGCGCGGCGCGGACATGCCCGAGTCGGTGCACCTCTGCGCCTTCCCCGAGCCGAACGCCGCCGCGCGCGACGTCGCGCTTGAATCGCGCATGGCCGCCGCGCAGCGCGCCGTCGCCCTCGGCCACAACCTGCGCAAGCAGCGGAACCTCAAGGTCCGCCAGCCGCTCGCCCGCGCCGTCGTCGTGTGCGCCGCGCCGGGCTTCGAGGAGGCGCTCGCGCCGATGGCGCCCGTCATCGCCGAGGAGCTCAACGTCAAGGCCGTCGAGTTCGCCTCCGACGAATCGCGCTTCGTGACGCTCTCCGCCAAGGCCAACTTCAAGGTCCTCGGCAAGAAGCTCGGCCCGCGCATGAAGGCCGCCGCCGCCGCCATCGCCGCCCTCCCCGCCGCGGAGATCGCAAAGCTGCAGGCGGGCGGAAAGGTAGCGCTCGAAGCCATCGATGGCTTCGAGCTGTCCCCCGAGGACGTGCTGATCCAGCGCTCCGAGAACGAGGGCCTCACTGTCGCGAACGACGGCGACCTCACGGTCGCGCTCGACCCGAAGCTCACGCCGGAGCTGGTGGCGGAAGGCATCGCGCGCGAGTTCGTCTCCCACGTGCAGTCGCTGCGCAAGGAGGCCGACCTCGACGTCGCGGACCGCATCCGCCTCTCCGTCTCCACCGACGCCGAGGCCGCCGCGGCCCTCCGCGCCCACGCGGAGTTCGTGAAGGGCGAAGTCCTCGCCCTCGACCTCGCGATCGAGGCAGGGGGTTCGGGGGGCTCTGCCCCCCGTCCGTTGGACCTCAACGGCCACCCCGCCGCGATCTCGCTCGCAAAGGCATAGCCCGCTCTCCACGGCCGTCCGCGTGCTTCAGGCGACGAGCGTCGCCTGCGCGGCGACCGTCGCGCTCGGAATGGGTGCCGTCCCGGATGCCGTGCTCCGCGGGCGCGTCACTTCATCTCGACGACGCCCCAGTTCTGCGGGGCGAGGGCGGCCTCGGAGGGGACGTCGGAGACGATCGCCGTGGCCTTGTTGGACCAGTAGACGCGCGCAACGGTCGCGCCGTTCTGTCCGCGCAGGACGCCGATGTCGCCCCTGAGCGTCCCGCCGCGCTGCGGCCGGAGCCCGACGAGCGAGAGCGGAATCCGGAGCTCGTAGTTCGCCTCGCGGCCCCGGGCGTCTTTGCCCGCGGCAAGCTCGATCTTGTCCGTGACGTCCTCGACCCGGTCGAAGAAGACCGTCGAGACGGGCGAGGAGAATTTGACGCGCTTCTCCTTCGGCGTCCCGGGCACGATCGGCGCGTACAGCATGGCCCGCGGCTTGCCGTCGACCATCGCGGCGAGGATGCGCACGGGGCCGCGGCCCTCCACGGACAGCATGACGTCGAGCCCGCCGCCGGTCTTGAAGAGGCATTCGGGATTCTCGCCCGAGTTCGCGGCGAGCGCGTCGACGCCCTCCGTGCGCCACGCGGCGTAGAGGTCGGTCGGCGTCGCCCGGAGCGCGCCGGAAATGTCGTACGGCTTGTTGTCGGCGTTGAAGTACGCTCCCACGCCGCGGCGCTCGATCGAGACGAACGTGGCGGGGTCCCAGTCCGCGAGGTCGCCGTCAAGCGCGGGCGCGCCGCCGAGGGCGAGCCGGAGCGTCCCCGTTCCCTCGCGCAGGCGGCGGGCGGCCTCGTTGGCGTCGCGCCGCCGCTGGATCGCCGCCAGCGTGTCCGCCGTGACGGTCAGCCGCTGCGGGGGGATCGGGCGCAGCGTGTCGAGCCCGTCGAGGCGGACGACGCTGGACGAATCCTTGCCCGCGACGACGTACGTCCCGCGGGACGTCTGGTTCAGCGTCGGCCAGAAGTGCTCGTCGCACGGCGAGATGCCGGTCATGTCCATGCCGCGGCGGACCTCGGGCATGTCCCAGCGCCGGCCCTTGCGCGCGTCCTCGAACACCGTCGCGGCGAAGAGGCCGTCGCTCGTGAAGAGGTAGAAGTCGCCGTGGTTGCCGTTGACGCCGACGAGGGGGCCGACCTGCGACCCGATCGGCCGGATGAAGTCGCCCATGAGCCGCGTCGCGGCGGTGACGCGTCCGGGCGTGTCGGGGATCGGCGCGGTGTGGCCGGCGTGGAGGCCGGGCCACATGTTGGGGTAGCACCACGTCGGCCGGCCCTTCGACCCGCCCGTGATCGAGAAGTTCGGGAGCGGGGCGACGCCGACGGTCGAGAAGGCGTTGCCGTCGGCGTCGACCAGGAGCTGGTTTCCGCCGGTGGACGGGCTCCGCCGCGCGCCGTGGTAGACGACCTCGCGTGCGGCGGCCTCGTAGACCGGCATCCCGGAGGGCGTGATGCGGCTCGGGCGGATGCGGATGGCGGGGTTGTTCGACGGGGTCGACTCGACGTACTGCGTGTCCATGAGGACGGAGCACGTGATCGACCCGTCGTCCTGGAACGCGACGCCCCAGCCGTCGCCGGGGATGAGTTCGACCTCGTCGGGCGAGTACCGGCCGTTCTCGTCGCGGTCGCTCCAGAGGAAGAGCGCCGGCGGATACGGATAGCCCTGCCGGTCGCGGTGCCCGGCCGCGCGGAGCGCGTCCCACTTCACCCGGAACGCCTCGTTGGTGAGGTCCGGCGTGTAGTCGCCCTCGTAGCTGGAGGCCATGCTCGTGTGGCCGACGGCGGCCACGGGGACGAGCCGGTCGTCGCGGATCCCGCACAGGACCGCCACGGCCGCGCCGCCGACGGGATCGGCGTTGAAGGCGTTGGAGAGGAACTTGCGGTAGAGCCGGCCGTCCGCGCCGCGCACGGCCTCGACGCCCTCCGGGACGGACGTCGCCGGCAGGTACACCGTGCGCTGCGGCGGCGCGAAGTTTCTGGTGGGCGTGGCGAACTGCTGCACGTCGCGGTCGGAGTCGGGGCGCAGCAGCACCCGCGAGAGCCGGGAATCGCCGCGCTCCCAGTCGACCTTGAACTCCATGAGGCCGTTGCCCTCGTCGTAGTAGAACAGCGTCTCGTCCCGCGTGTCGAACGTCCCGCCGGCGCCGTACTTGGCGGGCCCGTAGAACGCCCGCACGAGCGCGCCTCCCGCGGGGTCCCACACGGAGGTGCGCTTCGGGAGGAAGTCGTTCTCCGTCACCCAGACGCGCCCCTTCGGGTCGAGGGCGATGCCGCACGGGTGGTTCATGTGCAGCGGGTCGTACTTCCCGGAGGCGCACGGGCCGGGCCTGCCGATCGCGCGCAGGAGCCGCCCGGACTTCGAGAAGACCTTGACCTGCTGCGCGTCGCCCTGGTCGGTCACGTAGAACGTGCCGTCGGGACCGACCGCGAGCCCGGCCGGATCGTCGAGCCCGGACGCGATCGCGTCGGCGACGGCGCCCGTCGCGAGGTCGACCCGGACGACCTTCCCGCCGCCGACGGCGTAGAGGGCGCCGTCCGGTCCGAACGCGACGCCGCCGGGGGCCCGGAGAGGGATTTCCCGCGACGGCCGCAGCAGCTCCGCCGGCGGCTCGGCGGGCATGTCGTAGACGGCGAGCCGGTCGAGCGGGGTGAGCGCGACGACGACCTTCCCGCCGTGCGCGGCGAGCCCGCCGGTGACGAACGGCTTCCCGCCGTGCTCCTCCGTCGCCTTGAGCGGCAGGAGGGCGAGGCGCTCCTCGCCGCCGTCCTCCTTGAGCGCGGTGAGGCGGAACTCGTAGCCGCCGCTTCCGTCCCAGCAGACGGAGCCGACGTAGTAGTCGTGCCGCGGGCAGCGGTTCTCCGCGGAGTCGAACGCGAGGCAGTTCGCGCCGGTCCATGCGCCGCCGATCCACTTGATGCCGCCTTCCTTCCCGCCCGTGTCGGGGTTGACGAAGATGAGGCCGTCCGGCCCCTCGGTGATGTTCGCGCCGAGGGCCATGACGCCCTTCTCGCGCCTTCCGCGCGGGGGAAGGTAGCACGCGGTGACGGGCTGCGAGTGGTTGGCGAGCCAGGCGCCCTTGTGGTCGGCCGTGCACCAGGGCGGGTCGCCGGGCGAGTAGATCGAGAACTCGTACACCGGCGTGATCTTCGCGTGGGTGAGCCCGCGCGCGACGTACGTCCCGGGCGCGACGGGGCTTTCGGGGACGTTGTAGAGCCCGTGCTCCGCGGCGTCGTGGTCGCGGCCGAGGTCGTCCGTGGCGTCCCAGTAGACCGTGTTCCGCCCCTTCTGGAACGGCGCGTCCGAGACGAGGTTCTTCACGCGGTTGCCCTTGTCGTCCTCGACGACGATCGTGGCGAATCCGTCGTACGGCATTTCGAACGAGATGGGAACGAGCCCCTTCACCGCCTCGGCCCGGGCGGCGGCCTCGGCCTCGCGCGCGGCGGCCTTGAGCTCCTTCACTTTCGGATCGAGCGATTTCGCGAGGACGAAGAGCCCGTTGAGGAACACCTTCCTGCCGCCCTCGGACGAGCCCTCGACGTGGGGATGCTCCCAGTATTCGTAGACGACGCCCTCCTTGCGCCCGAACGCCGTCACGATCGGCGCGGTGATGCGGAGCTTGAGCCCGCGCGTCACGAACGTCCCGCCGAGGTCGATCCACGACGCGGTGAACGACTGCGGGTACATGCTACGGAGCCCCGACACCTTCCGGACGAGCCTCCATTCCGACGCCTTCGCGTCGCACGGCGCGGTCCCGGCGGGGGCGGTGCAGACGTAGATCTCGACGTCGGTGAAGCCGGGGTAGTTGAACCCGACGCCCTGAAACGCGACGGGGTTCGCCCAGCTCGCGACGATCTCCTGCGGATTGTCGGGGGAGACGGGCTTGTCGGAGAAGCCGTTCCAGCGGTCCCATCCGATCATGCTGCGGTTGACCATCTTGGGCAGTTCGCGCTCGTCGCTCGTCGCCCGGTAGGAGGCGACGCGGGCGATGTCCTCGACGCGCTCGGGGAACACGTAGATGCCGTGCAGCTCTCCGCGGCGCCCGCCCTTCCACGAGGCGCCCGACGTGACGGCGAGGTCCTCCGTGAAGCGGAGCGCGCGCGTCGTCGTCCCGGCGGGGAACGCCCAGAACGAGAGCTCGTTCTCGTCGACCTCCCGCGACCCGCGCCCGTCGGCGAGGATGCGGATGCCGGAAATCCACTGGGACTCGTCGGCCATGTCGCCCGGATACGGCGCGTCGGGCTTCAGGACGGAGGGCCGGATGCCGCCGTGCGCGCTGAAGACGGTGCCGACGGGAATCGCCTCCTTGAGCGGGTAGCGGACGTGCCGCGGCCCGCTCTTCGGCGAGACGCCGAAGTCGAGGGAGCCCGCGGAGCCCTCGCCCTGCCGGACGAGCGGATACAGCGCCTCGTACGGCGGGTCGAAGCCCTTCTCCACGCCGTCGAACCATTCCCTGACGTTCTCCTGGTCGACGTTCTCCCACCGGAGCGGGGTCTCGAACGACCCGCGCCACTTGTGCGAGAGGTCCTTGTAGACCGTGACGCCGTCGTCGCGGACGACGACGGCCGCCGGGTCTTCGGCGGCCAGCGCGAGAGCCGGCAGCAGCGCCGCCGCGGCGAGAATCTTCATGATGTCCATTCGTCCCTCCGATCTTGTGTCATGGTCCGGACTCCGCCACCTGCGGGCCCGCGCGGCGTCACTTGAACTCGACGTCGCCCCACAGCGCCGGGCGGAACAGGAGCTCCGCCACCTCGTCGGCGACCAGCCCGGTCGCCTGGTTCGACCAGTGCGCGCGCAGCACGGTGTCGTCCGCGGCGTCGTTCCCGAACGTCGCGCCGAAGTCGCCGCGCAGCTTCTGCGCCTTCGCGTCGACGCCGAGCGCGGCGAGCGGGACGGACGCCTCGACGACGTATCCGCCGGCGCGCTCCGCCACCCGGACGTCGGCCTGGACCTCCCCGACGAAGTCGAACTCCACGCCGTCGCGCCACACGCCGGAGAAGAACCTCATCGGGCGCTTCTCGTCCGAGACCTTCCGGTAGACGACGGCCTTCGGAGCCCCGCCCACCGAGCCGATGGAGAGGCGGAAGTCGCCCTTGACGGGATCCGCGCGCCGGGGGTCGGCGGACGCGTCGGCGCCGAGCTGGAAGTCGACGGTGTCGCCCGTCGCGTACATGTTGGCGGCCCCCCTGGCGCCGTTCTTCCACGGCGTCCGGTCCTGCACGTCCCACGCGAGGCGGAGCCGCTCCGCGCCCAGCGCGGCCCAGGCGCGGACGTGCGCGCCGTCGGGACCGAACGAGACGCCCTCGACGCCGTCGAAGTCCTTCGCCGGGTCGCCGGTGAAGGCCACCTCGCGCAGCGGGAAGGCGCAGCGTTTTCCGGAATCCACGGCGGCGAGGTACTTGGCCTGGAACTCGCCCGCGCGCACGACGTCGGCGTCGGAGAACTCGATCGTTCCGGACGCGAGGTCGCGGATGGTGTCGAGCCCGTCGAGCCGGATGTCGATGAAGGCCGTCTTGCCGGCCTGCAGGTAGACCTTGCCGTCCGTCGTGCGGATCACCGAGCCGCCGAAGTCCTCGGCGCCCATGCCCGGGGGGATGCGGTTGAGGTTCGCGCCGGGCACGGCGGCCTCGGGCCACCGGACCTTCATCGGGTCGCCCTCGAACAGCGCGCCGACGTAGAAGCCGCGGTCGTTGAGCACGTGCCACTCGCCCTTGTCCGTGCCGACGAAGAAGAGGTTGCCCGCCGCGCCGGGGAGCTTGAGCGTCCCGACGAAGTCGTACGCCGCGCGGACGAGGCCCTGCCGGGCGGGCGGCGCGGAATGGCCGCCGTGGACGCCGACGTAGGTGTTCGGGTAGGCGAAGACGCGCCGGCCGGTGGCGACGTCGTAGCACGGCATGTCGCTGTGGTGCGCGCCGTAGTGGCCGTTGTAGATCACGTAGCGCCCGTCCTCCGAGACGATGTTCCGCTGCGCGCCCATCCCGCCGCGGTTCCGGCCGTCCTCGACCGCGGCCTCCGGGAGGCGGACGGCCTGCGAGAGGTCGTATTCGGGCGCGCCGCACGGGGTCCAGCCGGTGACGCGGACGTAGTACGCGCCGCCGCCGAAGCCGAGGTTCTGGTTGCAGGGCATGTACCAGCCGTCGATCCACCCGCCGAGGTCGATGTCGTAGGCGCGCACTTCGTCGGGCTGCTCCCGCTCGTCGCCGTTGCGGTCGGACCAGACGGTGCAGCCCACGACGTTCCACCCCTCCTGCTTCGGCGTGAGGCGCGTGCGCAGGGCCCACCGGCCGGGCGCGAGGCGCTCGTAGATTTCGCTGGGCCGGAACGGACCGCCCCAGCCGCCGCCCACGACGAGGTAGACGCGGCCGTCCGGCGACTGCCCGAAGCGCGCGTTGGCCCAGTGGCCGCGCGTGACGACGGCGACGCATTCGGAGCGCCCGGTGGCGGGGTCGATTTTCCACTCGCAGTTGAGCCCGCAGACGGTGTAGGGGTCGACGGGGCAGATCGCGCCGCCGCCGGCGCCGTAGTGGGTCGGGCCGAAGAACTCCTTCTCGAGCCCGCCGCCCTTCGCGTCCCAGCGCGAGAAGCGGCGCGGCTTGTCGTCGAACTCCGCCGCCCAGAGCGCGCCGCGCGCATCGACCGCGAGCGCCGTGACGAAGCGCATCCCCTCGCAGTCCCAGGGGCCGACGAGCGCGCGGCCGCCCTCCTTGCCCACGGTGCGGAGGACCCGCCCTTCGCGGTCGTACGCCCGGACGGCGTTGAACGGCTCCCCGTAGCCGACGTAGACCGTGCCCTCGGCGTCGGCGGCGACGCACGCCGCGCCCTCGCCGACATCCGCGAGCAGCGGCTCGATCGCCATCGCCGACGGATCGACGACGCCCACCTCGCGGCCGTGGAGGACGTACAGCCTGCCGTCCGCGCCGTTCTTGAGGTCGCGCGGATCCCGCACGGCGATCTCCCCGACCTTGGCGCCGGTGCGCCGGTCGAGCGCGACGACGACGTCGCCGCCCGGCTGCTCCTCGCTCCACGGACGGTTCCGGTTGCCGAACGCGAGGAAGAGCCTGCCGCCGGCGAGCCCGAGGCCGCCGAGCGCGCAGCGGTGCTTCGTGCGCTTCTCGTAGTCGAGCGCCTCCTCGGAGTAGTGGCCCTCCAGCGCGTCCCGCACCGACACGAGCGCCGTGTCGGACCCGTCGAAGTTGCGATACTGGCCGGTCGCGGCGTCCAGCCGGTAGAGCATGCCCTCCTGGATATAGTCGTAGACGTAGACGTCGTCCCCGTCGGCGACGACGTGGCTCGCCCCGCCGAAGCCGCCGCGCTTCTGCCGCCAGACGACGTTGCCGTCGCAGTCGGCGCAGACGAGCGCCTGCCCGGCCTCGGATCCGGTCCAGCCCAGATAGACGCGGTCCCCTGCCGCGAAGACCGCGGTCGGGTTGCCCTGGTCGCCGCCCCAGTTCCCGCCGGGGCAGTCGTAGGGTGCGGAGCCGGCGTTGGCGGCCCATCCGACGAGCGTCATGTCGAGCGCCTTGCGCACGATCGCGTCCCACGAATAGGTGCCCGCCGGGACCGGCGCGCCGACCTGGCGGTCGTTCGGGGTCGTGAGCCCGTCCCAGAGGATCTCGTGATCGCCCCTCGGGAGGAACTCCGCGTTGAGCAGGTGGCGCACGACCTCGCCCTCGGCGTTCCGCACGTTGAGGGAGACGAATCCGTCCTCCTCCAGCGAGAGGGGGATCTTCACGAACCCCTCCGGCCGGTTGTCCTTGAAGAGCCCGGTCCAGTCGACCGCCGGGACGCCGCCCTCCATCGTCACCCTGAACGTGCGCGTGTCGGAGAGCCGGACGCGAGACGGCTCGGCCGGCGGCCGGTCTTCGAGCGTCACCTCGCCCCACGTCGGGGACGCCATGAAGGCGAACACCCGGTCCGGCACGACCCCCTCGCGGAAGAGGTCCTTGGTGGTGATGCGCATGTTCGACGACGTCCCGAAGTTCGGCTCGTAGGTCATGACGAGCGTGTCGCCCGCCTTCGGGACGTAGCCCTCCGGCGCGAGGAGGCGCCACGGGATCGACATCTCCTGCACGTAGCCCTTCCCGTCGGGGCGGATCCGGAACGCCTGCCGGGCGCCTTCCGACAGCGCGTTCTTGACGCTGCCCTCGTCGAAGCCGCGCCCGTAGACGATGCCGATCATGTCGCGTCCGTCGCGCCCGCGCCACGCGTCGACGTGGCAACAGCGCTCGGTGGGCTGCCTGTCGCGCTTCGCCGCGCCGGTCGAGTCGAGGATGAGGCGCACCTGCAGGCAGTCGCCCGCGAAGCCCGCGTCCGACCCGCACAGGCCCGGGTTGTTGAGCGGCGTCGTGTCGTTCCAGCGCGAAAGAAGGTACAGGTTCTCGTCGTCGAACATCGCGCTCTGCCACGAGGCGAACTCGTCGCGGTACTCCTCGACGTCCGAGCAGACCAGCATGGATCCCGAAAGGTCCCAGTCGCCCGTCTCGCCGTCGACGACGACCGGCCCGGGTGCGCGGAAAATGCGGAACGACGTGTGTTCGGTCTCGGTCGCCGACGCGAAAAGCGCGGCGGAGGCGAACGCCGCCGCGGCAAGCTTGGTCGACATGGCGAGCACCGATAGGCAGCGGCTCGTCGGCATAACGCCTCCTCAGCGAACGATCAGGACGGTGCCGTTCCGCTTCTTCGAATCGAAGGCGATGCCCTCGATGCGCGAGCCCCAGGAGCACCCGGTCGTGTCGACCCAGACCATCAGCTCGTCGCCCGGCTTGGCGTTCGTGACGTCGAAGAAGTGCCAGCCGAGGTTGCCGTAGTCCGTCTCCCGGTTCTGCCAGACGCAACCCGCGGTGCCGACGAAGATCCGGTAGGGCTTCCAATGGTCGCCGTAGGCGGAGAGGAACCCGATGCGGACCACCGGATGGATCGAAATCTTCTGCGAGAACCGGATCGTCCCGGCGAGGGAGAAGGTCCCCGGGGGCATGGACAGGGCGCCCGGCTTGAAGTCGCGGACGTTCTCGCCGATCGGCTCCCGCGGATCGTCGAGCCAGAAAGTGGACGCGCCGGTGCGCGAGGTTCCCTCCGCGAGCGTGAACGACGCGACGTAGTCCGTCACGTTGGAAACGGACGTTCCGTCTGCGGACATGGTGCCCGTCACGACATCGGCGGCATCGTCCTTTCCGAAGAACAGATAGCCGTCGAGGCCGTAGGCGTTCGGGCGCCTTGCGTCGAGGAGGAGGTTCTTGCGCCCGCCGTTCGCGGCGTTGCCCGCGTTCGTCGAGCGCCAGGCGACCTTGTAGCCCGTGTTGGTCGCGCCCCAGGGCCAGTCGTCGTTGCTCGGGTTCTCCGTCGATCCCAGGTAGCCGACCGTTCCCTGCGAGTTTTCGTATCCCGCGAACGTGACAATCGTCGCATTCGCCGCGAGCGACACGGTCACCGACACCGGCTCGGAGACGGAGGCGAAGCCGTCCGAAACCGTCACCCGGAACGAATACGCGCCGGGCCCGTACAGCGTAACCGCCGTCGAGGCCGACTGTGCGTCCGCGAGGGCGAAGGGCGAGGGCGTGTCGCCGACGACCTCCCAGGCGTACGAGAGCGTCTGCCCGTCGTCCGCGTCGGTCGCCGTCGCCGAAAGCGTCACCGCGACGGACATCCCGGACATCTGGACCGACGCCTGCGACGCCGAAGCCGACGTGATGACGGGAGGGGTGTTGCCGGCCCATTCCGCCACGAGCGTCATGTCCTCCGTGACCGGCGTCGCGAAGTCGAACGCCACGCCGTCCTTGAGCCACCGGACAAAGGCGAATCCCGTCTTGGTCGGCGGCTCCGGCTCGGCCAGCAGGTTGCCGTCCTGGAGTGTCACGGGGGCGATCGTGGTCGCGCCCTCGCCGCAGTCGAACGTCACGGTGCGCGGCACGAAGCCGAGCAGGACGAAGGAATCCGCGCTGAACGTGTTGCGGAGGCCGCTCGCCTCGGAAAGCTCCAGCCAGGTTCCGTTCGACGGGCTGTACTGGCGGACGACGACCGTGTACGTCCCGGCGGCCGAAAACGCCACGGGAACCAGCCAGTGGTCGTCGCCGGCGAAGGCGTGGTCGAGCTCGGAAAAGACCGTGCCGCCGTTGGAATCCGTCACGACGAAGGAGAGGGAGTTTCCGCCCTTCGAGTAGACCGAAAACGTCCATGTCCCCGCGCTCGGGACCTGCACGGGCGCCTCGAAGCCGAACACCAGGTTCCCGTTCCACTCGTAGTAGCCGCCGGGGTAGTTCGCGATCTTGTCCCCGCCGCCGAACATGGCGCCAAAGTCGCCGTTGGCCCAGGCGAGGTAGCCGGCGTAGACGTCGGCGGCGGCATACTCGGCGCCGTTGCAGTAGTTCGGCGTGTAGTACTGCCATGGCGCTTCCCCGGCGGTCTGGGGGTCTGCGGCGTCGTAGGCGGCGATGGCCGCATAGGCGTCTTCGACGGAGGCATAGGCACTCTTCATGACATACTTCGTCGTGTGGACCGACTGCTTGGCGACGGCGAGACGCTCGCCCGTGCCCATGTCAGCGGGCTTCAGCGCCTCGACCTCGACGTAGGCGTTCCAGCCGTTGTCCTGGGGCCCGAAGTTGATGCGGACCGCCGTGACGCCCGTGGCGACCGCGGAGCCGTCGTCCGCCTTGTAGACGGCCATGCGCTGGGCGGTGCCGGACGAGACGACCGACGAGTCCGGCAGCGTCTCCCATTCGCCGTCGGCCGCATGGCGCACCTGGATGGACGCGATGCGGACGGTCGAGCGCCCGGTGTCGCCCCAGCGCGCGTAGACGCGGAACTCGGCGATGTCCGCCGCTTCGGCGAGCGTCCAGGAAACGACGGCGTTGTCGCGGACGGCATAGCCGTGGGTCGCGTCCTGCGGAATGGCCGCATCGGTTAGGGAGGCGAGATCCTTGTTCACCGTTTGGATGAACCCCTCCCAATCGTCCCTGCAAGCGCCCTGGTCGGTCAGCTCGGGCGTCGCCGTGCGCAGGACGTTGTCGGCGGCCGAAGCCGGCTCGAACGCGTTCCACGCGTCTCCCGTGAACGACGCCGCGGACGCCGCAATCGGGAGCGCCAGCGCAATGGAAAACAGAACCTCGACGAATCTCTTCATGGGGAATATCTCCGGGTCTTGTGTTGCCTTCATGCCAGAACCCTAGCAAAACGCAGGTGCAGGTGTCAACGCGCATCCCCGCCCGGAGTCGAAAACACTATACTTATTTCCGGACGATGCCGGGCCGCTACGACAAGAGGCTCGCCAAGGACGCGGAGGCCGTCGCGAATTCCCGCTTCCCTTTCTTCCCGCCTTCTGCTACCATTCCCTGACATGGAAAACGAACGTCAAACCGTCTGGAACGGATACGAGATGGAGCGGCGCGACCCCGAGCCCGGGGTCGCGCGGCTCCTGGTGAAGCCGAAGGAGGGAACGCCCGTCGCGCGCGACGCGGAGGGGCGGCCGCTGTGGTACTGGAAGGTGCACTTCTGGGGCGCGTTTCCGTTCGTCGACCTCGCGCTGCTCGCGCGCGGCTGGCATGTCGCGCACACGACCGTGGACGAACTCTACGGAGGCCCCGAGTGCATGCGGCGCATGGACGGCCTCTACGACGGCATGGTCTCGCGCGGTTTCTCGCCGCATCCCGTGCTCTGCGGCATGAGCCGCGGCGGGCTCGACACCGCGAACTGGGCCGCGCACCGCCCCGGCGCGCCCGCGGGAATCGTCCTCGACAACCCCCTGCTCGACATCCGCTCGTGGCCGCTCGGCGCGGGCGCCTCGAAGGGCGGCACCGCCGAGAACCGGGAGAACGCCAAGCGCGCGTGGGGCCTCCGCGACGACGCCGACGCGATGGCGTTCGAGGGCGGCCCGCTGCGGACGGCCGTCGCGCCGCTCGCGGCGGCGCGGACGCCGGTTCTTCTGGTGCAGGCGCTCGCGGACACCGTCGTCCCGCCGGAGGAGAACGGCCTGCCGTTCTTCGAGGCGCTGCGCGCGGCGGGCGGCGACGTCGAGATGATCGAGAAGCCCGGCGCGGACCATCACCCGCACTCCCTCGACCCGCCCGACCGCATCGTCGAGTGGATCGAGCGCCGCGTCCGATAGGCCGCGCTAGAGCGCCACGGCCGCGCGCAGGCGGCGGACGACGCGATCGCGGCCGAGCAGCGCCAGCATCTCGAAGAGGCCCGGGCCCTCCGTGCGGCCGGACACCGCCACGCGGATGGGATGCACGAGCGCGCCCATGCCGACGGGCTTGCCGTCCGGGCCAGCCTTGTCCGCCTCGGCGCGGACGAGCGCCTCGGTCGATTCGACGGTGAAGTCGGGCAGCGCGGCGAAGGCGTCCGCGAACGCGAGGAGCCGCTCCTTCGCGCCGGGCTTGTGCAGGCGCTTCTCGACGGCGGCCGGATCGTAGTCGATCCGCTCCTTGAAGAAGTACTCGCAGTTGCCGGGCAGGTCGGAGAGCGTCTTCGTGCGGATCTGCACGGGCGGGACGAGCTCGTCCAGGGTGCAGCCCAGCGGCTCGGCCGGGAGGCCGGCCGCCGCGAGGCGCGAGGAGAGCTCGGCCTTGAAGACGTCCGCCGGCTGGCGCGCGATGTACTCGCCGTTCATCCACAGCAGCTTCTTCAGGTCGAAGCGTGCGGGCGAGGACTTCACGCGGTCGAGCGAGAAGGCCTCCACGAGCTCGTCGCGGGACATCACCTCGCGGTCGTCGCCCGGCGCCCAGCCGAGCAGGACGAGGAAGTTGAAGAGCGCCTCCGGGAGGTAGCCCTGCTCCTTGAACTCGCCCACGAACGCCGCGCCGTCGCGCTTCGAGTAGGGCTTGCCCTGCGCGTTGACGATCATCGGCAGGTGCGCGTACTGCGGAACGGGCGCGCCGAGCGCCTGGAAGATCTGGATGTGCTTGAACGTGTTCTCGACGTGGTCGTCGCCGCGGATGATGTGCGTGACGCCCTGCTTGATGTCGTCCACGACGTTGGCGATGTGGAAGACGGGCGAGCCGTCGGAGCGGACGATGACGAAGTCCTGCGTGTCCTCCGCCTTCTTCCGCATCTTCCCTTTCACGAGATCCGTGTACTCGACGACGCCCTCCTTCGGCATGCGGAAGAGGACGACCTCGCCGGACTTCTTCTCGCCCGTGGCGGGGTCGACGGACTCCTTCACGGCCTTGTACGCGGCGCCGGAGGAGAGGAGCCGCTCGACCGCGGCAAGGTGGTCGGCGGCGTTGTGCGTCTGGTAGACGACAGGCTCGTCGTAGTCGAGGCCGAGCCACGCCATCGCGTCGAGGACCTTGTCGATCGCCTCCTTGGTGGAGCGCGCGAGGTCGGTGTCCTCGATGCGGAGGAGGAACTTGCCGCCGACGTGGCGGGCGTAGAGCCAGTTGAAGACGGCGGCGCGGATGTTGCCGATGTGGACGGAGCCGGTGGGGGAGGGGGCGAAGCGGACGCGGACGGAGCTCATGGGGAGGGAACAGCTAACAGTGAAGAGTTAACAGTGAAGAGTTAACAGTGAAGCGGTTGAAGGGGTTGAAGGGGTTGAAGAGGTTGAAGGGGTTGAAGGGGTTGAAGCGGTTGAAGAGGTTGAAAGGGTTGAAGCGGTTGAAGGGGCGGAAAGGGCTGGGATGGGGAAGGAGAAGGTTGATGATAGCACAAGGGGGGAGGGAAGGAAAGGGGAGGATCGGGACGAAGGCGACGCGGGGACGAAGGGTCGAGGAGGAAAGGCGGGGAGGGGGAAATGGCGGGGGTCAGGAGAGGCGGACCTGGGGGTCGAGCCAGGCGTAGGCGAGGTCGGCGAGGAGGTTGGCGAGCTGGTAGAGGAGGGCGGAGACGAGGACGACGGCGCGGACGGTGGCGTAGTCGGAGGCGTAGACGGCGTCGAGGCCGATGCCGCCGAGGCCGGGGATGCCGTAGAAGCTCTCGAGGAGGATGCTTCCGGTGAAGAGGAAGGGGACGGCGAGGCTGACGTTGGTGACGACCGGAACAAGGCTGTTGCGGAGGACGTGGCGGACGAGGACGCGGGAGGGGGAGAGCCCCTTTGCGATCGCGGTGCGGACGTAGGGGCGGCGGATCTCGTCGAGCACGACGGTGCGGTAGAACCGGACGTCGGGGCCGAGAGAGCTCACGACGCCGACGAGGATCGGCAGGAGCAGGTAGGTCCAGTTCTCGAAGCCCCAGAGCGGGAAGAGGCGGAGCCGGTAGGCGAGGAAGTACTGCCCGGCGGCGACCCAGATGACGTAGTTGACGCTCATCAGCGCGGTGGTGAGGCCGAGCATGGCGCGGTCGAGCGGGCCGCCGGCGCGGGCGGCGCAGAGCAGTCCGACGAGGAGGGCGACGAACGTCCCTGCGACGAGGATGGGGACGGTGAGCGAGAGCGAGACGCCGACGCCCTGTCGGAGGACGCGCGCGACGGGCATGCGGTACTCGAGGGAGCGGCCGAGGTCTCCGCGGGCGAGGTCGGCGAGGCAGCGGACGTAGCGGACGGGGAGCGGGCGGTCGTAGCCGTGCTGCCGGTCGTACTCCTCGATCTGCTCCTTCGTGGCGTGCTGGCCGAGCTCGAGGGCGGCGGGGGAGCCGCCGATGACGTCGAAGAGGACGAAGGCGAGGAGCGTGACGCCGAGGAGGGTGGGGACGATGCGGGCGATGCGGCGCAGGGCGTAGCGCCCCATGCCGCCGCGGCGCGGGGAGGTCCCCTCCGTCTGTTCGTCGTGGCTCATGGGCGGGGCATTCTAGCAGAACGACCGCGTTTTGTCCCGTGTCAGGAGGAGCGGGTGCGGGAGGCGGAGCGGCGCTTCGCGCGGGCGAAGGGATCCTCCGCCGCCGCGGGCGGCGGAGGGGGGGAAGAGGTTGAAGGGGTTGAAGAGGTTGAAGGGGTTGAAGTCGAAGCGGAGGTCGATTTGCGGAGGTTCGGAACCTTTTCACCCTTTTGAATCTCTTCAACCTCTTCAACCTTTTGAACCTCTTGAACCTTTTTACCTTGTTCGGCCTTGCGT
>CAMOEO010000021.1 GCA_946612175.1 uncultured Verrucomicrobiota bacterium | reverse complement strand
CCTCCCGCCGCCCCGGCCGCACCCCCGGCCCCCGCGCCCGCGCCGTCCCCCTATGCCCCACCCCCGGCGCCGTTCGCTCCCGCCGCCCCCGCGCCGGCACCCTACGCGCCCGCTCCGTTCCCCGCCGCCCCCTTCCCCGCAGTCTCCGCCATGCCGCTCCCGCCGGCGGTAGAATACGAATACCGCGTCGTCCCCGTCCCGGTGTTCGACGTCCAGGGCTGGCAGGCGCCGGTGGGCGACAACCCCGCCTTTGCGAAGGCCGCCGAGGCCGCCGCCGCCAAGATCGCGGTGGACCAGTTCGCGCAGTTCCTCGCCGAGAACACGGCGGGCGGCTGGGAGCTGGCGCTCAAGGCGAAGGTCGCCTTCGACGGCGCGGCGAGCCCGCTCTCTCCGGCGCCCCACGGCACGGCAACGGCCCTCGTCTTCCGCCGTCCGCGCGCCTAGGACGCGAGACAAACCGCTTGAGCGCAGGGCCAGCGCATGGCTCTGCGTTCTCTGCGCGAGACAAACCGCTGGAGCGCAGGGCGGAGCAGGGCATGGTCTCCGCGACTCCGCGTCTCCGCGCGAGAACGAAGCCGGGCAGCGGGACGAGGAACCCCGCAGAGCTCGGAGTATTCGTTTTTCGAGCGATTATTTGTGCGTAAATCGCGCACCATGCCCCTTACGCGAGGCGGGCGCGTGTGGTATGATGCGCCTTGCGCGGGCGAAGTGGGGCCTTTTTCCGGCCCCGTGACCCCGCCACGAACCAGGAAGGAATCCGACATGACAATCAGTTGCCGTTCCCTGCTTTCCCGCGTTTTCGCCGCGCTCCTCGCGCTCGCCGCCGCGCCCGCGCTCGCCGAGCTCACATGCGAGCTCTCGTTCCCGTCCGCCCCCGCCACGGCGCTCGCGAACTTCCCCGTCCTCGTGCGGCTCGCCGAGGGCGCGCCCACGGGCTTCTCCTACGCGGACTGCCCCACGGGCGGCTGCCTCTGGTTCACGGACGCGAACGACGACCCGATCCCCTGCGACGTCGATACGTGGGACGATGAAGGCGAGTCGCTGGTCTGGGTCTCCGTCCCCTCGCTCTCCGACGCCGCGACGGTCACGATGCACTGGGACGCCGCCGGCGCGCCGGCGGGCCTGCCCGCCGCGTCGCAGGTGTGGGCCCTCGCGGACTACGTTGGCGTCTGGCACATGAACGAGATTCTCGAGGACAACGGCCTCCACTACACCCCCGATTCCTCCGCGTCCGGCTGGAACGCCTACAAGGCGAACGAGGCCGACGCCTACCCGGTGACGATCTCCGACGCCGGCAACGCGACCACCCCGCCGCCCACCGGCCACGCGATGGTGAACCAGCTGGGCGGCAACCGCAACGTCGGCGGCTTCGTCGTTCCGTCCACGCTTACGTCCGGCACGACGCTCGGGCCGTTCACGGTCTCCTTCTTCGAGGAGTGCACCTCGACCGGAAACGACCGCGCCGTCGCGTTCGGCTCGTCCTACACGGAAGGATGCGTCACAGCCGCCAAGTCGAACACCTATGTGATGGCGCCCGGCGGCTTCAACACCTTCAACTACGGCGACGGCCTCGCCGACAACGCCTGGCGGCACATCGCCGGCGTATTCGACACCAACCTCGCCGGCTACGTGGGCGGCGCGTACAGGAACCTGAACAAGAATGTCGGAAACCGGTATTCCGTGACGCTCTCCAAGGGGCTCGGCCTCGGCACGTTCACCACGCAGGGCGAAACCTTCACCGGCTATCTCGACGAAATCCGCATCCGCAACGTCGCCTCGACCGGCGAATGGATCGCCGAGGAATACAAGACCGTGACGACGGCGAACTATGTCTCCTTCGGCGAGGTGGAGACCGGCGTCGAGGTCCTGCGCCTCGGCCCTGTCGCCGTCTCGGACGTGACGCCGACGAACGCGGTCGTCACGGGCGAGCTGCGCACGCTCGGCGAAGGCGCGACCTCGGCCGACGTCTGGCTCGTCTATACGGACGGCACCACGACACGCTCCGTCGCGCTCGGGCCGAAGGGCGCCGAACCCTCGGCGCTCTCGGTCACGCTCGAGAACCTCGCCGAGAAGACGACCTACACCTGCTGGTTCACCGCGACGAACAACCTCTCGGCCGGCGCGGACTCCGCCACGGCGTCGTTCAAGACGAAGCGGATTCCGACCGGAACCGGCATCTACGAGTGCGAGCTTTCCTTCCCGTCCGCGCCTGCGACGCCCCTTGAGAACTTCCCCGTCCTCGTGCGGCTTGCCAACGACGCGCCCGAGGGCTTCCTCTACGCGGACTGCCCGACTGCCGCGCACCTCTGGTTCACGGACGGATACGATGCCGTCCTTCCTTTCGAGGCCGACACGTGGAACACGGCGGGCGAATCGCTCGTCTGGGTTTCGGTGCCGTCCTTCTCCTCTTCGACGACCATCACGATGCACTGGGCGAACGACGCGGGCAGCGCCGAGGATTCGCCCGACGCGCGCGAGGTCTGGACGCGCGCCGGCTACAACGCCGTCTGGCACTTCAGCGGCAGCAACGCGGAGTCCGTGACGAACCTCGTCCCCTCCGCGATGCGCGGCACGCCGACCTACGATGGCAACGTGTCCTATCCCGGCCCGGTCGGCAAGACGCTCTGGCTCAATGGCTCGTCCGACCTGCGCTACGCCCCCGATCCCGCCTGGACGACACTCGGCGACGGCTCGGCGCTCACCGTCTCCTTCTGGGCGCGTGTCACGGGGAACGCGGGCTTCACGCGCATGGTCTCGTGCATGTCCGCCTGGGACAAGCCGGCCGGCTACGAAATCACGCTGCAGAACAGCTACACCAAGATCACCGTCGGGTCGTCCAACAAGAGCCAGGTGCAGACGGACATCACGACCGGGCCGAACACCGCGTGGAAGCACTTTGCGGGCACCTGGTCCGCGACGGCGGTAAAGTTCTACGACGACGGAGACAAGAAGAAGGACGCCACGCTGAACGCGGTCGTCACGCCGACCGAGGCACTGACCCTCGGCGGAACGGGCGGCACCTACACCGGCAACCCGCTTACCGGCGGGCTCGACGAAGTCCGCATCCGCCGCGTGACCTCCTCGGAGGATTGGATCGCGGCGGAATGCGCGACGATGACAACGGCGAACTATGTTTCCTTCGGCGACGTGGAGGAAGCCGCCGCCGTCGTGTCGTTCGAGTTCGGAACGCCGTCCGTTTCGTCCGTCTCGGCGACGGGCGCGACCATCTCGGCGCGCCTCAAAGGGGTTGGCGATAACGCGACGTCCGCTAACCTCTGGGTTGTCGTCACCGGCTTCGGCCAGACGCGCGCCTACCCGCTTGCTCCGGCGACGGAGCCGAAGGTTGTCGAGGCGACGCTTTCGGGCCTCCAGCCCGGCGCGGACTGGACCGCCTACCTGACGGCCACGAACAATCTTGGCGCTGGCGTGGCTTCCGCTCTCGCCGCGTTCACAACGCTCTCCGATGCCGGCGCCGGTTCGCCGGGCCTCTACCAGGCGGTCACGCACACGCAGGCGACCGCGCAGGACGCCGCGGCGAACTGGGATATCGCCGCGTCCGACGTCGTCACGCTTGGCCCGCTCGCGATGCGCTCCTCCGGAAGCAACCATGACGCTTGGCAGTCGGTTGACGGAACGCCCTTCACGTGGGCGGACAACACGGGCTTCGGCTACGCCGGCTACATGTACATGGAAGGCGGCAAGGACTACTACTTCGGCGCCTCGGCCGACGACCAGGGCTACGTGTGGGTCGATAACGGCGCGTCGAACTGGGACGCGAAGCGCACGGGCACGCAGTTCGCCGGCTACGGGAACTGGAAGGCCGCCGGACCCTACGCCATCGCCGCGAGCGGCTATTACCGCGTTGTCTTTGCGTCCTGGAACAACAGTGGCGGCGCGGGCGCGGAGCCGACGGCCGCGGTTTTTTATCCCAAGCTGCGCTACATCGCGCTCGAGAGCGGCGCGTCCGCGCCGGCGGCGGCCGACGCGGGGTGGCAGGATGCGGTCGATCCGGGCGACGGCTCTCTCTTTGTCACGGAGGCGCCCACGCGCGCGGTGTCCGTCCTCTCGGCGGTGTGCGACGGCACGCTCCTCTCCGCGAAGGTCGCGCTGGGCGAGGCGTTTCCCGGCGAGTCGAGCGTCCTGCGGTACGTCTACGGAGCGACGAACGGCGGGAACGACCCGGCGGACTGGGAGGGCGGCTCGCTTGTCGCCTCGTCGCTCCCGGCGGGCGTCGTGACGAACGACTACCTCGTCGGCATCGCGGCGGACACGCGCTATGTGCGCTTCTACATGCAGGACGGCGACGCGTTCACGTGGTCCGCCACCATCTCGCTCGACTGGGCCGGCGAAGGCTCCATCGCGGCAGCATTCGCCTTCCTCGGCGATCCCGATGCATCCGCCGTCTCCGGCGACAGCGCGACCCTCTCCGCGGTCCTCAACGCCCCCGGCGCGGACGCGACCTCGGCGCAGGCGTGGTTCGTCCTCTCCGGCGGCGGGGAGACGCGGACGATCCCGGCCGGCACGGCCACGGCGCGCACGAACCTCGCCGTCACGGTCACGGGGCTCACGCCCGAGACGACCTACACCTTCCACGCCACCGCGACGAACAACGCCGCGACGCCCGTCGGCGTCGACTCCGCCGTCGCGACCTTCACGACCGGCGCCGGCGCGTCCGCGTGGAACACCGCCAGGGCGACGTTCACGCCCGACGGCAAGTCGCTCGTCGCCACGGTACCGGTCACGAGTCTCGGCGTCGGCACGACCACCCTCTACCTGATGACGGGGAACAACTGGAACAGCGAGAACACCGTCTCCGCGTCGCAGGTCGTCACCGCCACGGGCGAGCAGACGCTCACGGCCACCTTCCCCGATTCGCCGTGGGGCACGAAGGTCTACTACTCGCTCATGCTCGTGAACGGCACGGCGGAAAGCGCCACCACCAACTGGCCGAACGTGAATGTCGCGGGGAGCAACGTCTTCTACAACAAGGCATTCGAGCTCCAGGACAACTCCACCTACACGTGGATCGGCGGCAGTGCCGGCATGTGGAACATCCCCGCGAACTGGCAGCTCACGACGGTAGGCAGCCTCGCTCCGACCGACCATGCCGGCTATCCGGTCTTCGGCTCCACGGCGGTCTTCGCGACGGACGAAGGCGACGATCCGGTCACCGTGACGGTCCCGGCGTCCGCCGGAACGACGCGCTACGGCAACGAGACGCGCTGGTGGGTCTCGAACCTGAACCTCGACGGCATGCACTCGGAGCTCGTCTTCACCTCCGAGGACAAGACGGCCGCGAACTGCCGGTTCTCCGTTTACTCCGTCATCGCCAACCAGACCTACAACCGCCTGACCTTCGACGACTGCAACGTTTACATGAACACGACCAAGGATATTGGCGCGACGGCGGCGGACGCGAACGGCGAAAACCTCACCGTCACCATGACCGGTGGAACGACCGCGCAGTTCAATGGTTTCACAGCAAACCGTCCTGGCGTGAAGGTCCGCGTCGCGGACGGGGCCACGCTCAATGCGGGCGGCCTGACCGGCGGCTCCGCCGCGCCGCCGCCCGTCCTCGAAATCGACGGTGGCACCGTGACCGCCGGCAAGCTCGAGCCCGACACCTGGAGTTCCGTCAATGGAACGATGGTCCGGCTCGTCGGCGCGGGTTCGATGTTCACGCCGCAGTGGCTGCAGGTCAAGTACACGACGAGCACGAACGTGTTCGAGTTCGTTGTTCCGGTCGGCGGCTACACGGCGGTGCCGGTGCGGTTCACGAGCGGCTCCAACAAGTTCCCGAACAACACGAACGACGCGAAGATGACGCTCCGCGTGCCGAAGGAGAGCCCGGGTCTGGGCTCGGTCTCCCGTAGCGCCGGCATTCCGCTGTTGCAGTCGCCGGGCGGCGTGAACGCGGCGAACGTGCGCTTCGAGGACGTGCGGCCGAACTACTGCGGCTTCTTCTTCAAGGACGCGGACGGCAACGCCTACGCCGACGCCGCGGCGATCGAGGCCGCCGGCAAGACCGCCGCGCAGATCACGCAGATCTGGTACCGCCCGCCGCCGCAGGCAACCGTGTTCATCGTGAAGTAGAAGGCCACGCCCCGGCCCGCCCGGGCCGGGGCGCTGGGGTGCCCGAGCTCCGCGGGGCCCCGACCCCGCTCGCCGGGCACTCAGGACCAAGCGAAGGAATCGACAGGATGAATCCGGGCGCTCCACGAAGCGCGGAGGGGCGGCGCTCCTCGGCGCTCCGCGAAGCGCGGAGGGTCAGCGCACCTCGGCGCATTGCGAAGCGCGGAAAGGGAGTGCAGTCAATCTGGAGACACTGGTCCTGAGCGGCCGGCGAGCGGGGTTGGGGCCCCGCGCAGCTCGGCCGCACTTTCCGCTTGCGCGCCACCCGCTCCCCTCGTACAATCCTCCGCCATGCAGCCCCCGATCACCCACTACCAGCGCTTCCACGGCTACGACTACTCGCGCGGCGCGGCGATGTTCCTGACCTTCGCGCTGGAGCCGCGGCGGCCGCTGCTGGGCCAGGTGGAGGGCGCCGGGGTCGCGCTTTCTCCCGCCGGCGAGGCGGTGTGGGCCGAGTTGCGCCGGGAATCGGCGCGCCGGCCCGGCATCGTGCTGCGCACCGCGGTCGTCATGCCCGACCACGTCCACGTCCGCGTGCAGATTCTCCCGAATCTCGACGACCCACTCAAGGCGCTCGGCCGGTTCGTCTACAACGTGAAGTGCCGCTCGCAGCGCGCCGCGCGGCGGCGCGGGATCGAAATCGCCTGGCAGCGCAACTACCACGACCGCATCCTCTGCTCGGCGGAGATCATCGACGTCGTCGACCAGTACATCGCGAACAACCCGCTCAAGTGGTCGCTCATGCACGGCGCCTCGCCGCCGCTGCGCGTGCACGAGCCGCTCGAATCGCCGCTTCTCCCCGAAGACGAGTGGTGGACCGGCGTGGGCGAAACCGCCCTGCTCGCACCCGGGCGGAAGCTCGCCGCGGTGCGCCTGTCCCGGAGCCTTCAGGAAACGGACTTCACCGCCGTCGCCGCGCGGCTGCACGGAGCCGCGGAAAAGGGCTTTGTGCTGGCGGGCACGTGGATTTCGCCGTGCGAGCAGGCCGTGTTCGCGGAGCTCGCCGCAGCGTGGTTCCCGCTCGTGCGGGCCGTGCAGGACCCGCTCTCCACGATCTACCGCCCCAAGGGCGACGAGCCCGGCCTCTTCGCGGCCGGCCGGTATCTGCTGCTCTCGCGCGTGTCCGCGCCCGGCGCCGGCCGCGGCGCGGCCTGGCACGGGATCAACGACGCGCTCGCCGCCCTTGCGCGCAACAGCGGCGGTGCCGCGGTCTATGTGCACCGGGTGGCAGGCGAGGCGGCGCCGAGGTGGGATTTCTGACGTGCCCGAGCTCCGCGGGGCCCCAACCCCGCTCGCCGGGCACTCAGGACCAGGCGAAGGAATCGACAGGATGAATCCGGGCGCTCCACGAAGCGCGGAGGGGCGGCGCTCCTCGGCGCTCCGCGAAGCGCGGAGGGTCAGCGCACCTCGGCGCATTGCGAAGCGCGGAAAGGGAGTGCAGTCAATCTGGAGACACTGGTCCTGAGCGGCCGGCGAGCGGGGTTGGGGCCCCGCGGAGCTCGGCCGCATTCGCTTTTTGGGCGAAAGAATCTGCGCATTATGACTGCATTTCCCCTTGCGCCGCATGCGTGGCGATGGTAGAATCTACGGCGTCTTCCCAAGGACATCCCAACCATCGAGAGCTCCACCATGAAAACGAATCCCGAAACCCATCCCGATCATGGTCCTGATAGCGCGGCGGAGCGGGGCGCGAGCCCCGCGCAGCTCGCGCGGATCCAGGGCTTCGAGGAAACCGACGCCGGCGCGAACGCCAGCGCGGTCTGGCAGCCGTTCTCCGAACGCCGCGTGCGCGTCGCCATCGTGGGCGAGGGGGTCTGCTCCTTCGGCTCGCAGTTCGGCTACCAGACCCACCCCAACGCCGAGGTGGTCGCTGTCTCCGACCTCGACCCCGCGCTTTGCCGCGCGCTGCAGGAGCGCACCCGCGCGAAGAAGGCCTACCCGACGTTCGAGGAGCTGCTGAAGCACGCGGAGGAGGATCGGGTCGAGGCGGTCTACATCGCGACCGACGCGCCGAGCCACGTGCGCCTCGCGATCATGGCCCTCGAGCACGGTCTCCACGTCGCGAGCGCCGTGCCGGCCTTCTTCGGCGCGGACCAGCTCGAGATGGTGCCGAAGCTCGTGGACGCCGTGAAGGCGAGCGGGAGGCTCTACATGATGAACGAGACCACCGCGTTCCGTCCCGAGGGCTACGCCATGCGCAAGCTCTACGAGGCCGGCATGCTCGGCGACGTCGTCTACACCGAGGGCGAGTACTACCACCCGGACGGGAACGACCTCGACTCGGTGATGTGCGGCAGCTTCGGCAAGTGGCGCGAAGGCTGCCCGCCGCAGTACTACCCGACCCACTCCAACGCCTTCTACACCTGCGTCACGCACAAGCGCTTCGTCGAGGTCGCGTGCTCCGGGGTGCCGTCGCTCAAGACCCACTACAAGCCGGAGAACAACCGCTACGCCAACCCCTACGGCAGCGAGTTCGCCATGATGCGCTGCGAGGACGGCTCCACGGCGCGCATGCTCGTGGCGTGGGACGTCCCGGCCTACGGCGGCGAAATCGGCCGCATCTTCGGCAACAAGGGCTGCTACGTGCCCGAGAAGGGCGGCTACCGCGGCTGGTTCGACGCCGAGGTCGCGGAGATGGACCTCGCCAAGCCGCCGCTTCCGCCCGGCGTGGACGCCGGCGGCCACGGCGGCTCGCACAGCTACCTCACCGACGACTTCCTGCGCGGCATCCTCGTGCCGGGACACAAGGTCTGCGTGGACCTCAAGACCGCGCTCGACACCACCCTCGCCGGCGTCTACGCGCACCTCTCCGCGATGAAGGGCGGCGAGACGCTGAAGATCCCGGCGGCGTGGTAGTGCCCGAGCTCCGCGGGGCCCCAACCCCGCTCGCCGGGCACTCAAGACCACAGAAAGCAATTGCACGACAACGAACCCCAACTCCTCCCATGAAATCGCAGCCATCCTCCACATCTGGTCCTGACCGCCCGGCGAGCGGGGCGGGGGCCCCGCGGAGCTCGGGCGGATCGGCGCCCCCGCGGAGCTCGGGCCGGCTCGCCGCCGCCATGGACCAGGCCCACTCGCGGCTTGCGCGCGAGTTCGTCTACGGCCCGGGGCTGCTGCTCGACTATGTCGGCCCGATGCCGACCCCCGAGGAGGCGGCACGCGCGTTTCCCAACGCGATGGGCTGGTGGACGCCGGTCGAGAACGGCGCGATGTTCACCGGACAGTGGATGCCCGCCGTGGTGCAGCGCGGCGACGCCGCGCTCGCGAAGCGCCTCGCCGAGGGCCTGCTGAAGCTCTCCGAGGTCTCGGACGTGCCCGGCTTCATCGCGCGCTGCGTGCTCGAGGACGGCCGCTCGCACTGGCCCTGCGGCTCCAACGACCAGACCACGCCGTGGATCATCGGCCTCTGGAGCTACTGGCGCGCGCCCTTTGCCGAGCCCGCGCTCAAGGCGCGGATCGCCGCGCGCTGCGCCGAGGTCGCCCGCGCGCTCGAGGCCAACGGCTGGTGGTGTCCGTGCGACGGAATCTTCAAGGGGCAGAACCGCGGCGGGCTCAGGGATGTCGTCCTTCCGTACTACGAGGTGGCGCGGTTCCTCTTCACCCTGCGCGCCCTCCACGAAATGACGGGCGACGCGCATTGGCTCGAGCTCTACCGCGCCGAGCGCGTCGCCGCGCGCGACCGGATGGCGAAGGGTCTCGCCGACTGCGAGAAGGACAAGGCCGGGCGCACGGCCGGACACTGGATCTACGTCTCCGTCGCGATGGCGCTCCGGGATCTCATCGCCCTCGAGGAGGACCCGGAATGGCGCGCGGTCTACCGCGCGGGCTTCCGCGACTTCGCCGCGCGCACCGCGCCCTTCATGGCCGACCGCGCGGGCTACGACAACAAGAAAGCCGAGTTCCGCTACGCCAACTGGCGCGAGGGCTATCCGTGGCATCCGCACACGGACCAGGACGTCTCGGTCTCGTTCGCGGCCTCGCCGCGGACGGAGCTGCTCGGCGTGCGCAAGTGGTTCGAGCGGCACACGATGACGAACCCGCTCTGCGCCGCGGCGATCTGCGCGGCGACGGGCGACCCGTGCTACGAGGAGGAGATCGAGAAGACGCTCCTCTTCTACGACTACGACACGCCGAACGTCTCCGAGTTCTTCTGGGGCGCCCTCGCGGGCGCCTACCTCGAGGAGAACCGCGCGGCGCGGCGCGCGCACCGCCCCGCGCCGCCGCCGGAGACCGACTGGATGGCCGGCAAGGTCGGCGCGTTCGTCCACTACTGGCCGGGCATCGCGCAGCGCGAGGCGCGGAAGTTCGACGTGGAGCGGATGAAGAGGGACCTCGTCGCCGCGGGCGTGGACTACTTTTTCCTCACGCTCGGCCAGAACGCCGGGACCTACATCGCGCCGAACGCGACCTACGAGCGCATCACGCGGCGGCAGCGCGGGATCGCCACGGCGGCCTGCAACGGGCGGGACATCCCGCGCGAGATGATCGAGGCGCTGCGCGGCACGGGGATCAAGTTCTGCCTCTACCTGCCGTGCCGCGCCCCGGCCCGCGCGCCGGAGGACTGCGAGAGGATGGGGTACGTCCCTTCCCTCGACGGCCGCTCGGACTGCACCGACACGCCCGAGGGCCTCGCGAACTGGTGCGAGGTGATCGGCGAATGGAGCGAGCGCTACGGGCGCGACGTCCACGCCTGGTGGTTCGACGGCGCCGGCGGCCCGGGCTTCGCCGGCGACCGCGAGACGCTCGCGATCCGCGCCGCCGCGCGGCGCGGCAACCCGGACGCGGTCTGCGCCTTCGCGAAGCGGATCGTCGACTACGACCACGGCTTCCGCTGGGTGCTCGGCATGGAGCGCAAGGAGGGCCGCGAGCTCGGCACGCTCTTCCATGAATTCCGCTGCCCCGGCGAGGCCCGCCACGACGTGTGGGCCGGCTGCGACTTCACCGCCGGCGAGGCAACGAACCCGATGCGCCTGCCGTGCGACGGCCGCGAGGCGCTCGGCCGTCAGTGGTTCTCGCTCACCTATCTGGGCGGCATGTGGGGCTGGACCGACGTGCGGCACACGGACGACGTCTGGGTCGACTGGCTCCGGCGCGTGCTGCCGCTCGGCGCGAGCGTGTGCTTCGACGTGGGCTTCGTGCACGAACTCGGGTACTGCAACCCCGCCCAGATGGAGCAGCTGCGGCGCGTGGTCTCACTGGCGAAGGGCAGTCCCGACGCGGAGACCGCGGCGCGCCATGAGCGCGAGCGGCGCGTCATCGACGCGCTGCGCGACGTGGAGCTCTCCTACGGCCGCGGGTGCGAGCACCCGGTCGTGCCGGAGGGCCGTCCCGAGGCCGAGGCGGAGATTCGCGCCTCGCTCGCGGAGCACGGCGCCGTCTTCGTGAACGAGGGCGAAAAGACCGTGGTGCTGCACGGCGCGATCGAGCTCAAGCCCGGCCAGGTCTTCCTGGCCGACCAGGGCGCGAAGTTCGCGCCGCCGCCCGGCGGGCGGCTCTCGGTGAAGCTCGCCGACGGCGTCATGTTCGAGGGCGGCACGTGGACGGACACGGACTTCGACCTCGCCGGCTGCCGGCACTTCATCTTCCGCCGCGCGTGGCTCGGCGAAGGCTGCACGGTCCGCGCCGACGGCGCGACCGAGTGCGAGATCGAGTACCTCGAGGGCCCGCCGCCCACGCCACGGCAGCATGAGCCCGAGCTCCGCGGGGCCCCAACCCCGCTCGCCGGGCACTCAGGACCACGCCCTCCAGATCTCCCAGTGAAAGCGGATGGCAATTCCGACTCGGCCCCAACCCCGCTCGCCGGCCGAGCCGGTGTGCCCGAGCTCCGCGGGGCCCCAACCCCGCTCGCCGGGCACTCAGGACCACGATCACGATAATACAATCCGACCGAACGATGAAAATCAACACTCTTCCTCACTGCAATCTTACTGGATTCTCCGGTCCTGACCGTCCGGCGAGCGGGGCGGGGGCCCCGCGGAGCTCGGGCGGATCGACACCCGCCCGGCTCGGGCGGGTGCCGCTCGCCCTCCTCCTCTCCCTCGCGGCGCTTTCCGCCGACGCGATCGACATCCCGGTCGAGGTGCCCGCGCGCGGCTACGTCTCGCTCCAGATCCGCAACGCGGCCGGCGAGGTGGTCGGCAACGCGATCAGCCCCAAGCCGCTCGAAAAGGGGCGGCAGTATGTGGACTGGGACCTCACCGGCCCCGACGACGGCGTTCGCGCGCCCGAGGGTGAATACACCTACAAGGCGATCTGGGTCCCCGAGCACACGCTCACGTGGCGGGGTTGCTTCTACCCGACGCCGCTGCCCGACGGCGCCACGCCGTGGCACACGCCCGCCGGCACCGGCGGGTGGACGGCCGACCACTTCGCGCCCAAGTCCATCGTCCGCGTCGGCGAGTTCATGTACATCACCGCGATGTGCGAGGCCGCGCACGGGCTCATCAAGTGCGACAAGGACCTGAACAAGCTCTGGGGCACGCGCCAGTGGGTCTTCAACACGCCGTTCACCTCCGCCTCCGACGGCGACTTCTACTACGGCTTCAAGAACGGCGTCCGCAAGGTCGATTCGCGCTCGAACGCGACGGCCAACGTGAACACGAAGGCCGCCGGCAACTCGTTCGCCGTGATCGGCGACCGCGCGTACTTCACGACGGGCGACGAGATCCAGGTCTGGGATTTCTCTGGCGCGCCCGACGCCGTGGTGAACTTCCCGCTCGACCGGATCCCGGTCCCGAAGGCCGGACAGATCCGCCGCACGCCGGACGGGAAACTGCTGCTCTGGAGCGACAAAAACATCGTACGCGTGGATCCCTTCACGAAGGAGATCGAGACGATCCTGTTCGACGCCGCGGAGAACCCCGGCGGCCTCGCGATCCGCGAGGACGGCGTCTTTGCGGTCGGCGACTGCGAACGGCACGTCGTGACCGTCTACGGACCCGACGCCAAGCCGCTCCGCACGCTCGGCAAGGGCGGGCGGCGCCCGGTCGGGCCGTGGGACGAGGACACGCTCGAGGATCCGTTCGGGATCGAGTTCGGTCCGGACGGCCGCCTCTGGATCTGCGAGCAGAGCCAGCAGCCCAAGCGCGTCGGCGTGTGGAACGTCGACACCGGGCACTGCGAGAAGTCGGTCGTCGGGCCCACGAACTACGGCGGCGGCGGGACGATCGACCCGGACGACGCCGACCGCGCGTTCTGGGGCTACCTGGAGCTGCACCGCGGCCCGGACGGCAAGTACCGCCCGGCGCGCATCTTCTTCCGTCCGCGCACGCCCCCGTGCGGCCCGTGGGGCGGGACGCCGACCTACGCCTTCCGCGCCCGCGGGAGGCTCTGGTTCACCGACCAGCAGAACGTGATGGGCAACGGCGGCAACGTCCTCTACGTCTACGAGGACGGCCACGCGCGCGCCGTCGCCGCGTGGGGCAACGGCGACTTCCTCGGCCTCAACCTGCCCGAATACAAGGGAAAGAAGGTCTCGTTCTCGTGGACCGACCTCAACGACGACGGCGCGATGACCGAGGACGAGTGCGTGATCGACGAGCACGTCACGGGCCTCGGCACGGGCTGGGTGAACCGCGTGAACGAGAACTTCGAGATCGCGTTCGGCTGCGACGGAAACGGCATCGTGAAGTTCACGCCCGTGCGGTTCACCGACAAGGGGTATCCCGTCTACGGGCACCTCGGCGAGCCGCTCCACCCGCCGTTCGTCGCCGCACACCACCAGGGGCGCTTCGCAAGCTCGCATCTGGTCGACGAAGCGGGCAACATCCTCACGCTCTCCAAGCCGCTCATGTCCATCGCGCCCGACGGGAAGGTCCTCTTCCGCTACCGCAACCGCTGGCCGTCGCTGCACGACAGCCACGAGACGACCGAGAGCGGCCGCCGCCTCGGCGAGCTCATCGGCACGACGCGCTTCTGGGGCTCCGTTCACCTCAACGACGACGTCGGCGAGGTCGTGTGCTTCAACTCCAACCTCGGCTGCGCCTACCTCATGACCGCGGACGGGATCTTCCTCGCGCAGCTCATGCAGGACCAGCGCTGCGGCCTCCCGTGGACGCAACCCGAGATCCCGGACTCCGACACGCTCAAGAAGACCTCGATGCAGGACGAGCACTTCCTTGGCGAATTCCAGCGCACGAAGTTCGACGGCCGCGACGCCCTCGCGATGGTGTGCGGCAAGACGCACGCCTCCATCATCGAGATCGGCGGCCTCGAGAAGGCCCGCCGCCTCCGTCCCGGCCGCTTCCGCGTGGACGCCAGGGCCATCGCCGAGGACGCGCGCCGCAAGGCCGACCGCGAGGCCGCCACCGGCACGCGCCCGACGCTGCAGATCCGCTCGATGCCGCGCCAGACGCTCGACGCGAACGGCCGCCCGCCGAAGGCCGTGTGGGACGTGGGCGTCCTCGAGAAGGGCCCGAACGGCGACCTCTTCCGCCTGCAGCACGACGGCGCGAACCTCTACTTCGCCTACACCTGCCGCCCGAACGGCTCCTCGATGGCGAACAAGGGGACGGACCCCGCCACGCTCTTCGAGACGGGCGGCGCGTGGGACCTGATGCTCCAGACCGCGCCGCGCGCCGACCCCGCGCGCAAGGGCCCCGCGCGCGGCGACGTCCGCCTGCTCTTCGCGGAGATGGGCGGCAAGGCCGTGTGCGTGAAGTACGACTACGACAACCCCGCCGCGCCGCCCTCCGCGCGCCACGTCTTCGAGTCGCCGGTCGGGAAGCTCGCCGCCTCCTCGGTCGCGGTGGAGCCGCGCGTGACGACCTGGATCGAGAAAGGCGGGCTCTGGACCGTGCGCGCGGTGATCCCCTTCGAAGTGCTCGGCTGGAAGAAGGCGCCCGCCGAGACGCGCGCCGACGTGGGCCGCGTGAACGGCGACCCCGCCGGCGCCACGGCGGTGCGCCGCGACTACTGGAGCAACAAGGCCACCTCGCTCATGAGCGACCGCCCCTCGCAGGCCGGCGTGGAGCCGCGCCTGTGGGGGACCTTCCGCTTCGACTGACGCGGCCGAGCTCCGCGGGGCCCCACCCCCGCTCGCCGGCCGCTCAGGACCAGAAAGCGGAATGGCCACGCAGTGCGAAGATGTGCGGCCGAGCTCCGCGGGGCCCCAACCCCACTCGCCGGCCGCTCAGGACCAGAAAGCGGAATGGCCACGCAGTGCGAAGATGTGCGGCCGAGCTCCGCGGGGCCCCAACCCCGCTCGCCGGCCGCTCAGGACCAGAAAGCGGAATAGCACGCAGTGCGAAGAAAGAAACGCATGCTTTCCTTGCAGCGGTCCTGAGTGCCCGGCGAGCGGGGGCGGGGGCCCCGCGGAGCTCGGGCACATTCGCTTTCCGGGCGAGGAAATCTGCGCATTCCTCACGCTTCTTTCTTGACCCGCCGCGTACCGCTCGGGTAGAATGGACACCATGAAAACCCTACCCTGCCTTCTCTTCGCCGCGGCGGCGCTCGCCGCCGGCGCCACCGAGACCGAGAACGTCGACTTCCGCATCGTCCGCGCGCCGGGCGCGGTTGCGGTCGACGCGGAGTTCGCCGACTGGAACCTCGCCGGCTCGATCTTCTGCTGCCCCGACGTGGAGTCGTTCCGCTCGAGCTACGGGGTCTGGATCGCGGCGATGTTCGACAGGGACAACCTCTACTTCCTCTTCCGCTGGCTTGACCAGACGCCCATGAACAACCCCGGCCTCGCGGGGAGCGACTACCCCTGGCAGGGCGACTGCATGCAGGCGCGCCTCGCGACGAGCCCGCAGTCGCGCACGGTCTGGAACGACCTGCGACACAACACCGACACGTCGCGGCTGCCGATGAAGTTCGCGCACTTCGACCTGTGGCGCGACCGCGACGGCGTCGCCGCCGCCGGCGCGACGCTCGCGAAGGACGCCCAGCCGAAGGGCGACGACATGGTGCCGCGCGGCGTGAAGGAGGCGTTCCGCGAGGTCCCCGGCGGCTACGTGCAGGAGGTCGCGATCCCGTGGTCGCTGATCTGCGACGGCGCCTACCGCCCCGCCGCCGGCGATTTCCTGCTGCTCACGTTCGAGCCGAACTACCGCACCACCGGCGACCAGCGCCTCACGACGAAGGACTTCTTCCGCAAGGGCGTGCAGCCCGACCGCGCGATGACCTTCATGCGCCCCGACGTCTGGGGCCGCGCCGAATGCGTCGACCGCCTCGGCGCGCCGCAGCCGCTGCGCCTCGCGGACGGCCGCACGCTCCCCGTCTCGATGAAGGACGGCGTCCCCGAGGTGGACTGGCGCTCGCTCAAGGTCGCGGCGGAGAAGCCCGGCTTCCTGCCGATCCGCTTCACGCTTGACGAGCCCGGCGAGGTGTCGGTCGTCGTGAAGAACGCCGCGGGCGAGGCCGTCGCGTGGCCGCTCTCCGCGCAGCCGCTCCCGGCGGGCGCGCACGAGTTCCTCTGGAACGGCCTTTCGGCCTGCTTCGACTCGCACGTCGGCGAGCCGGTCCCCGCCGGCCGCTACACGTGGGAGGGGATCGTGCGCAAGCCGCTCCACCTCGAGCTGGAGGGGTGGGCGCACGGCGCCGGCCCGAACCCTTACGACGTCGCCGGCGGCGGCTGGGGCGGCGACCACGGCGACCCGTGCGCCGTGGCGTGCGACGTGGAGCGCGTCTATCTCGGCTGGGAGCGCGCGGAGGCGGGCTGGGCGGTCGTCGCGGCGGACTACGACGGCAACCTGCTCTGGCACCACAAGCGCGGCGGCTTCGGCACGGCGCGCGCGCTCGCCGCGGACCGCGCGGGGCACCTCTACGTCTACGACGCCGGCCAGGGCAACATCGTCTACCGCCTCGATGCGGCGAAGGGCGCCTACGACAACTTCCCCGGCACGTCGAGCGCGGAGCTGCCGCTCGCGCCGCTCGGGCTCGGCGATGCCCGGCGGATGCGCTTCGCGGACGGCCG